>JAGNTC010000183.1 GCA_017987725.1 Flavobacterium sp. | reverse complement strand
ACCTTGTTTATTCGAACTACTCTTTCTTCAGACATATAAATCTTTTATTTAACGTAATTTTTGTTGTGTTGTGCGCGGAAAAACAGCCTTAGCTATTGAATTCCTCTTTTAAAATTCTCATTACTTCTAAAATGGTTTCCTCTTCCAAATCAGTTCTGCGCACCAAATCGGCAACTTCTTGTTTCAAGATGCTTCTGGCTGTGTCCAAACCAATTTTGGCAAACTCATCAATTACCCAACCGTCTATTTCATCCGAGAACTCAGTTAATTCAACATCATCCTCCTCTTCAGCAATCACGCCCTCGCGGATGACATCCAATTCATAACCCGTTAATAAACCGGCCAATTTGATGTTATGTCCTCCACGACCAATCGCTTTAGATACTTCTTCTAATTTCAAGTACACATCGGCACGTTTGGTCTCTTCGTTGATTTTGATAGAAGATACTTTAGCTGGACTCAAGGCACGGGTTATGTACAACTGCGTATTTGTTGTATAATTGATTACATCAATGTTTTCGTTACCTAATTCACGAACGATACCGTGAATACGCGATCCTTTCATTCCCACACAAGCCCCAACTGGATCAATACGATCGTCGTAGGAATCCACCGCTACTTTTGCTTTTTCACCTGGAATACGCACTACATTTTTCACCATGATCAAACCGTCAAAAACTTCCGGAATTTCTTGCTCAAACAATTTTTCTAAGAACATGTCTGAGGTTCTCGACATGATAATTTGCGGTTTGTTTCCTTTTAATTCAACGCTTTCAATGATGCCGCGTACATTATCTCCTTTACGGAAAAAGTCAGACGGGATTTGTTTTTCTTTGGGAAGCACAATTTCGTTTCCTTCGTCGTCCACCAAAATTACTACTCTTGGGCGCACGTGGTGCACTTCGGCTGTATAAATTTCGCCAATTAAATCTTTGAATTGTTTGTATAAATTGGTGTTGTCGTGTTCGTGAATTTTAGAAATCAAGTTTTGACGCAAAGCCAAAATCGCTCTACGACCCAAATCAATTAATTTTACTTCTTCTGATACTTCTTCACCAATTTCAAAATCGGGCTCAATTTTACGCGCTTCGGTCAAGGTGATTTCTTCGTTCTCTAAATCCAAGTCTTCATCGGCCACAATCACGCGACGACGCCAAATTTCCATATCTCCTTTATCGGGATTGATGATGATGTCAAAATTATCATCAGAGCCAAATTTTTTCTTCAATGCATTTCTAAATACATCTTCTAAAATCGCCATAAGCGTTACACGATCAATTAGTTTATCGTCTTTAAACTCTGAAAATGAATCGATTAATGCTAAATTTTCCATGCTAAATTTTAAATTTAAAATATTACTGTAACAATTGCTTCTTTTATTTCTGTATACGGAACCTGTAGTTCCTTTTGTACGGTTTCTTTTCCTTTTCCAAGCTTTTTCGGCTCTCTCGCTTCCCAGGCTAGCGTAATGTGGCTATCGGTGGCAGCGGTTAACTTGGCTTCAATGGTAGACGTGGCTAATTTTACGATGAGCATACGACCAATGTTTTTCTCATATTGTCGTGTCAATTTCAAGGGAGAACCCACCCCTACCGAGGCAACTTCTAACGAAAAATCTTGCTCTTCGCGGTCCAAGTTGTGCTCTATGGCGCGACTAATGTCAATGCAATCTTGCAATTGCACGCCCTCATCACCATCCAGCGTAACCACAATTTTATTGGCGTCGTTGATAGACAAATCAATCAAAAACAAATCGGGTTTGTCTTCCAAACCAACTTGCAACAACTGAAATACTTTTTCTTTGAATGTCATCATGCTATAAAAAGAGGGAAGCATTGCTTCCCTCATTCATTGTTAACGCTATCTAAATAACGGTGCAAATATATACTTTTTTTCAATATGACAAATATCATGGAATAGGATTTTATTATTACTTACTTTTGAATACTCAATAAACAACTTAATAAACCCGGATATGAAAAAAATTTTAGTTCCCACCGATTTTTCGCAACACGCTGAATATGCCTTACGTGTAGCCGCACAAATTGCCAAAGCTAACAACAGTGAAATTATGCTGTTGCACATGCTCGAATTGCCTCAGCAAGGTAGCGATGCCCTGGGCGGGGGAAGTGCCATTCCTGAAATCATGTTTTTCAAAAACAAAGCCATCGAGCGCTTAGAAGAACTAATGGAAGCTGATTTTCTAGCAGGCATTGAGGTGTCTGAAATCATTCAATTTGAAAAAGCCTTTGAAGGCATTTTGGCCGTGAGCAAAAAAAATGAGGTTGATTTTATCGTCATGGGATCACACGGTGCGTCTGGCTTCCAAGAATTATTCATCGGATCCAACACCGAGAAAGTAGTGCGTTTTGCGGATGTACCTGTTTTGGTCATCAAAAACGAAACGCCCAACTTCAATTCTTCCAACTTTGTATTTGCCTCTGATTTCTCGGATGAGATCAAAGCGCCTTTTGCCAAATTGATAGACTTGGCCAACACCTTTAATTCGCATTTGGATTTGGTGATGATCAACACACCTAATAGTTTCAAACCAACTCATGTGGCCGAAAGCATCATGAATGAGTTTGTAAAAGGATTTAACTTGACCAATTATGCAACGCACATCTACAACGACTTGAATGTAGAAAAAGGAATCTTAAATTTTGCCAACGCCGTAAACGCCGATTTAATTGGGATGTGCACACACGGACGAACCGGTTTCTCGCATTTCTTTAACGGCAGCATCAGTGAAGATTTGGTAAACCACGCGGTGAGACCAGTGGTGACGTTTAAAATCTAAATGAGGAAATTCCAAATTCCAAATAACAAATTCCAATCCCGATACTTCGGGACATAAAACAAAAAATCCCGCGATGCGGGATTTTTTTTGTTGGTCTACTAGGACTCGAACCTAGAAAGACGGCACCAAAAACCGTAGTGTTACCATTACACCATAGACCAATTCCATTGCTGTAAAGCGAGGGCAAATTTAATACAAATTTTATTTAAAGCAAATAATTCCCGTTTTTTTATTCGAAATCTTGTAGGCCTTTAAAATTAGGACTTCCACTGCGTTTGCTTAGTCAATAAAAGCCAGCACTCTAGCGCCTAAGAAAGGGTAGAAAATTTTGTTAAGGCAGTAGGCGTTCCGTAAAAAAATAGTTTCTTTGTGGCGTTCAAAAAAACAGTAGCACAATGATGTCATCAAACTTCAATTATACAAAATGGAACACCCTTTTGGGGTGGGTTGCCTTTTTTATTGCCTTAGTTACGTATTCCCTTACCGTTGAACCCACCATGAGTTTTTGGGATTGTGGCGAGTACATTGCCACTGCGGCCAAACTAGAGGTAGGACACCCGCCAGGCGCGCCTTTGTTTCAGATGGTTGGCGCCTTTTTTGCGCTCTTTGCGCTCAACGCCAAACAAGTTGCCTTGATGGTCAACATGGTTTCAGTGTTTTCGAGCGCCTTTACCATTTTGTTTTTGTTTTGGTCATCCACCATGGTGCTCCGCAAAATCGTTCAACGATTCAATAACAACGCCGATTCATCTGAACTAGTCATCTTGGGAAG
>JAGNTC010000182.1 GCA_017987725.1 Flavobacterium sp. | reverse complement strand
ATATTTGGCCAATCATTACCTGAGTTGGAATGCCTCTAAACGATTAAATATTGGGTTTTTTGAATCGGTGATTTGGGCCAATACCAACGGACGTGGCTTTGACATGAGTTTTTTTAATCCCATTATTTTTTACCGCTCTGTCGAATTTGCCTCCTCTGCCCGAACAGGAAATGCTTTGCTGGGCTTAACGGGAAAATACAAATGGAACAACCAGTTTAATTTTTACGGCCAGTTTTTGTTGGATGAATTTTCGTTGCAAGACATCAAAGCAGGCGAAGACAGCTGGAAAAACAAGTACGGCTATCAGCTAGGGGTTAAGTATTTTAATGCATTCAACATTCCGCACTTGTTGTTGCAAGTGGAGTACAATCAGGTGCGACCGTATGTGTATGCTCACAGCGATCCGTTGACTAATTACGGCCACACCAACCAAAGTTTGGGTCACCAATGGGGCGGAAATTTCAAGGAGTGTATTTTTATTGCGCGTTATTTTAAAGGCCGTTTTTTTGCTGACGGTAAACTTACTTATGGTACGCGAGGCTTAGATTTTAATACTACCGACAACACCTTAAATTATGGCAGCAACATTTACCGTGATTACGACGAACAACGCGCAGCCAATACCGGAGTAGTGATTGGACAAGGAAATAAAACGACCATCCTAATTGCCGATTTCCAAGCCGGTTTTTTAGTAAACCCCGCCACCAATCTAAAGTTATTTGGCAATTTGATTTACAGAAACTTCAATCCCTTAGTAAACACGGAATTGCATTTTAAAGAAAAAACCACTTGGGTTACCCTAGGTTTGCGCACGGATATTTTTAATTGGTATTTGGATTATTAATAGGCAAATTTGGTATAAAAAATATACGAATTATGCTGCCAAATTCAAGTTGGGAATTCCTATATTTGCGCCACTTTTAAACCCCTTATGCATTCCAAATCGCCTTCTTTTTCGTTCAAGCAATTGGCAGTTGATTTCAAAGACATTACCAAAGCTGGTTTGGCTATTAGTGTTGTTTTTTCATCGGTTGCAGGTTACTTGTTGGGAGTCAAGAATCTACAAGAATTACAAGCTATCACCTTGCTTATGCTTGCTTTTGGGGGTTATTGTATGGTAGGCGCTTCAAATGCCTTTAACCAAGTAATCGAAAAAGACTTGGACGCCTTAATGGATCGCACCAAAAATAGGCCGGTTGCTTCAGGCAGAATGAAGCCAAACCACGCCCTTCTATTGGCGAGCATACTCACCTTGATTGGACTTGTAATGTTGTATATGATCAATCCCAAGACGGCTATGTTTGGGGCCATATCCATCTTTTTGTACACCAGTTTATACACCCCGCTAAAGACCGTTACGCCGCTCTCTGTATTTGTAGGGGCCTTTCCTGGCGCCATACCCTTTATGCTTGGGTGGGTAGCTGCTACGGGTCACTTTGGCATTGAAGCGGGCACGTTATTTTTGATACAGTTTTTTTGGCAATTTCCTCATTTTTGGGCCATTGGTTGGTTTTTGTTTGAGGATTATGAAAAAGCCGGATTTTATATGTTGCCTTCGGGTAAAAAAGACACCTCAACTGCTTTGCAAACTATTTTATACACGTGCTGGTTAATGGTTGCCAGTTTATTGCCGGTTTTAGGGCTAACAGGTCAATTTTATATTACACCAATTACGGCGGTATTTGTATTTTTGCTTGGCGTTTGGATGTTGTACTTTGCCATTCAATTGTACAATAGACGCACAGCAAAAGCAGCGCGAACGTTGATGTTAGTGAGCGTATCCTATATTACTCTTTTGCAGTTACTCTATATCGCTGATAAATTTTTAAGATAATGGAACAAGAAAAAATGACCCGGGAAGAACACAAAGCCCGTACAGATCGTTCGTACAAATTATTGCTTTTGTTTGCCATGCTAAGCATGACTATGATGTTTGCCGGTTTAACAAGTGCGTTTGTAGTGAGTAAATCAAGACCGGATTGGCTCAAGGATTTTCAGATGCCTTCTGCCT
Source organism: Flavobacterium sp. (assembly GCA_017987725.1). GTDB lineage: Bacteria > Bacteroidota > Bacteroidia > Flavobacteriales > Flavobacteriaceae > Flavobacterium. The sequence goes on along the minus strand of JAGNTC010000182.1, from coordinate 1,568 downwards.
TTTATGTGAGTACCGTACTCATTATTTTGGGAAGTGTAACCATGCACCTGGCCAAAAAATACATCCAAAAAGATCAACGTGCGGCCACCACCAAGATGTTATGGAGCACCTTGCTGTTGGGAATATTGTTTTTTGTATTTCAATTTTTGGGGTACCAACAAATCATAGCGCAAGGGTTTTATTTTACGGGAAGTGCAAGCTCTATAACCACTACTTTTTTGTATGTGGTTACCCTTACACACTTGCTGCATCTTTTAGGCGGAATAATTTCGCTTTTGGTTATAATTTATAATCATTTTAAACAAAAATACAATGCAAGTCAAACCCTTGGAATTGAGTTAGGTGCGATGTATTGGCACTTTCTGGATTTATTATGGATTTATTTGTTTTTGTTTTTAAATTTTTTCAACTAAGAAAAAAACGTAAATTTGAACACTTTTTAATGAACTACTTTTTATGGGAGCGACAGTAACAACTGCAAACACTGAAGAAAAAACTTGGGGCGGCGGAAATGAGCCGTTAGGAGCAAGTTATGGCAAATTAATGATGTGGTTTTTTATCGTATCAGATGCCTTAACCTTTTCTGGATTTCTTGCTGCGTATGGTTTTTCACGATTTAAATTTATTGAAACTTGGCCTTTGCCAGATGAAGTTTTTACTCACTTCCCATTCATGCACGGAGTTTCAGCGCCCATGTACTATGTGGCCTTAATGACATTTATTTTGATTTTCTCTTCGGTTACGATGGTTTTGGCTGTAGATGCAGGACACCACATGAACAAAAAGAAAGTAACGTTCTACATGTTCTTGACCATTATTGGTGGTTTAATCTTCGTGGGTTCTCAAGCTTGGGAATGGAAGAACTTTATTAAAGGTGAATATGGCGCTATCGAGACAAAAGGAGGAAGCTTATTGCAGTTTGTGGATAATACCGGAAAACGTTTAAAATTAGAAGACTTTGCTGTACACTTGCCAGAAGAACGCGAGCAGTTGAAACGCAGCAATTCTTATTGGTTCAGTGATGAGCCTACTTTGCCAACCTATTCTGTAGCAGAAGTACAAGCTGGGTTTAAAGCCCATCCTGAAGTGTTGGTGCGTATTGAAACCTTGTATAAAGAGGATGCAGCTACCAAAAAAGACGCAAACATTGATCATACATTAAGCAAAACCAAACACAAAACTATTTTAACCCGTGCCGCTTCAGAAGATCGATTGGCGAATGCGGCTTTGGTTGTTGAAGGTGCGAACTTAACCCGTAACGAATACGGCAGCAAGTTGTTTGCTGATTTCTTTTTCTTCATCACTGGATTCCACGGTTTCCACGTATTTTCAGGAGTAATCATCAACATCATTATTTTCTTCAATGTGTTGTTGGGTACTTACGAAAAAAGAAAAACATACGAAATGGTTGAAAAAGTAGGACTCTACTGGCACTTCGTAGATTTAGTTTGGGTTTTTGTATTTACATTCTTCTATTTAGTTTAATTCTTTTGATCTGATTATTATGTCACACGAACACGTATCGAATACCAACAGAATTTGGCTTGTATTTGGAATACTATCTGTAG
>JAGNTC010000051.1 GCA_017987725.1 Flavobacterium sp. | reverse complement strand
GCACAGTTCCAATAGATGAGTTTTTGCTCCATCCCGCCCGTTTTGTATGCCGATTGTAATTCATTTATCCAATTCATCCCCAGTGTAATTAGTGCCAACGGTGGCTATTAAATTCATTTTTCTTCCAATACCACACCATCAAAAATCCCACTAAAGCACCTCCAATGTGAGCAAAATGGGCAATACCCGAAGCACCTCCAAAAATAGATTCTCCACTCACACCCATAAACAAATCGATAGCCAACAACCCAGGCACAAAATACTTGGCTTTGATGGGTATTGGAATAAACATCAAGCCTAACTCAGCATTGGGAGCAATAAACGCAAAAGCAACAAGCAAACCATAAATGGCGCCCGAGGCTCCTACTGCTGGAGTTTGATACAATTGAACCGCTTTCATCAAGGTATTGAAATCGGGTTGAGCAACCTGCGCTTTTTCGAGAATAGAAGCCACTTGACCCGAAATGAGTTGGCCGTTTTCGTCAAATACAGTGGTGTAATTGGTATTGAGTAACAGCTGAAGATCGGTACTGGAGAGTTGCAAATGAGCCAATTGATCCGTCAGCTGGTGAATCTGAAAATAATTGACTACACTATGCAGTAAAGCAGCGCCTAGACCACAGGAAATGTAGAAAAATAAAAACTTCATCCCACCCCAATAATGCTCCAAAATACTGCCAAAAGAGTACAAGGCAAACATATTAAAAGCGATGTGCATGATGTTTGAAAAATCGCCTTGGTATACCGCAGCGTGCATGAACATGTGGGTCAGCGGTTGCCAAAACGCAAAGGTGTTGCCTTCAAAATAATACAAAGACAAATATTGATAGGCCACATCACCCAGCAATTGAGAGCCAATAAAAAATAAAAAATTAACGATTAACAGTTGTTTTACGGTTGGAGTGATGGGCATCATAGAGCAAATTTTTTATCTATATCGTCTAAACTAATGGTGGTAAATGTGGGTTTATGAAACGGAGATACCGCCGCATCTTTACAGGCAAACAAACTATTCACCAAATGTTCTTGTTCTTGTTCGGTGAGGTAAGTTCCTGTTTTAACTGCCATGGATTTGGCTATTGATTTCGCAATAGAATCGTTGGTGCTAAAACTACTCTCGGGAATGCCATCGGCCAAATCACGCAAAATGGATTCCAATACCGTATTCACCTCTGCCGGTTTGAGTTGTGGAGGCAATGCATCCAAGACCAGTTCATCGACATTGCCTTCGCCAAAAACAAAACCAATGGCTTGCAAGGACGGGAGCAATTCGTGGAATAAGTGCATTTCATGTACCGAAAACGAAAGCCGTAACGGAAACAACAAAGGCTGACTTTGCGGTTGATTAACGGTCATATTGGTCAAAACTTGTTCGTACAAAATTCGCTGGTGTGCACGCTGTTGATCGACGATAACAATCCCTGATTTTATAGGACTCACAATGTACTTGCGTTGCAATTGATAGGGCTTTGAACTGGTGGTTTCCTCGTTGGGTTCTTCAAACAAACGGGCTGAAATTTCTTCGTTCTCCAATCGATGTCCCTCAGAAGTGTATACCGCTTGTGTGTCTTGTTGTAAACCAACATACAAACTCTCCCAATTGGACGTATCGGGTTTGGTTGACGCTGTTCTTGGCGAACTGGGTTTTTGGTATTCAAACGGATTAAAACTGCCGTCCACTTGTATGGTGGGCGTCGCAGCTAATTTATCTTTAAAATGATAGGGCGTATCCAAGTTTGCATCCCGTTCAAAATCAAGGACAGGAGCCACATTAAATTGACCCAAACTGTGTTTTATTGTTGAACGAAGAATGGCATACAAGGCTTGTTCGTCATCAAATTTGATTTCGGTTTTGGTGGGATGGATGTTGATGTCAATGCTACTGGGTGGCACCTGTAAATACAGGAAATAACTGGGCTGGGTTCCCTCTGCCAACAAACCTTCATAGGCTGCCATAACCGCGTGGTGCAAATACCCACTTTTGATGAATCGATCGTTTACAAAAAAGAACTGCTCCCCTCGGGTTTTCTTGGCAAATTCTGGCTTTGAAACAAAGCCCTGTATTTGAACCAAATCGGTTTCCTCTTGCACCGGGACCAATTTTTCGTTGGTTTTACCCAAAAATAAACCTACGATGCGTTGGCGTAAATTGGTCGAAGGTAAATTGTACAACTCACTACCATTGTGAATAAAGGTAAAATGAATGGAGGAATGGGCCATGGCCACCCGTTGAAATTCTTCGAGCACATGTTTGAACTCCACGGTATCAGACTTTAAAAAATTTCGTCTGGCCGGAATATTATAAAAAAGGTTTTTTACCGAAAACGACGTGCCTTTGGGCAAAACAGCCTCCTCTTGTGCAATAAACCTACTCCCCTCGATGCTGATGTAAATTCCCAATTCTTGTTGATCTTGTTTGGTCTTGAGCTCAACATGGGAAATGGCTGCAATGGAGGCCAAGGCTTCTCCGCGAAATCCTTTGGTGTGTAACGAAAATAAATCTTCGGCTTGGCGAATTTTAGAGGTGGCATGTCGTTCAAAACAAAGCAGGGCATCGTCTTGGTTCATTCCTACTCCATTGTCAATCACTTGCACCAAGGTTCTTCCTGCGTCTTTGATGACCAATTTGATGTCGGTAGCTTTTGCATCAACCGCATTTTCGAGCAACTCTTTTACTACCGAGGCAGGTCGCTGCACTACTTCACCGGCCGCAATTTGATTGGCCACATGATCGGGAAGAAGTTGTATAATACCTGACATAGAAAGGGATTTTGAGTGGTTTTGCCTGATTTTGAGATGCTCACAAATTTATAAAAATAATGCGGGGTTTACAGCGGGAATAACATAAAAAAACCTACTCTAAAGTAGTAGGTTAACGGTGATAAAAAAGCCAAGAGGGCAGACTATTTTCCTAAAAAAGCCATTTTAATAGCCGCTATTGCCGCTTCGGTTCCTTTGTTTCCGTGGATACCGCCGCTACGGTCAAGGGATTGCTGCATACTGTTGTCGGTCAATACGCAAAATATCACGGGAACATCGTATTGTAGATTTAGGTCTTTGATGCCCTGGGTCACGCCTTCGCACACAAACTCAAAATGCATGGTCTCGCCTTTAATCACACAACCAATCACAATCACCACATCAACTTGCTGGCTAGTAATCATATGCTTGGCGCCATAAACCAATTCAAAACTACCGGGTACGTTCCAACGAATGAGGTTTTCAGGCAAGGCACCGCAATCCAAAAGCGCGGCTTCGGCTCCTTGGTACAAGCCTTCAGTAACGGTTTCGTTCCATTCTGAAACAACAATCCCAAACCGAATATCCTTCGCGTTTGGGATTGAGTTTTTATCGTAATTGGATAAATTTTTATTTGCTGTAGCCATAAAACATTGGGTTTACAAACAAGATAAACCGCTTTGGTTTACTTGAGTTTGGCTAAATTATTGTGCTAATCCGATGTAGGCATCTACGGTTGAGCCTTCGGCAGTACTTTCGTACTTCTCTTTCAATTCATTGAAGTAGGTTAACGCCTCTGCCTTGTTTCCAAGTGCTAAAGCAGTTTGACCAGCTTTAAGTAAATAACGGGGAGTAGTGAAATCATTTGGATTCATTTTAGCCGCTTTTGCATAAAATTCAAGCGCTTCTTTGGGTTGATTTTTTTGTGAAAATGCATCTCCAATTGCTCCTTGTGCCAAAACGCTCAACACCACATCATCTGATTTGAATTTCTCCAAGGAAGCAATCGCTTCAGTGTATTTTCCGGTGTTCAAATAAGAAATACCAGCATAGTAATTGGCCATGTTTCCTGCGGCAGTGCCTTCGTATTTGTTGGCAATGTCTACAAATCCAAATTTACCTTCAGATCCTTTCAAACACAAAGCAAAAAGAGAATCACTTTTAACCCCATCAACTGCTTTTTGGAAGTTTTGTTGGGCTTCAAATAGTTCATTGGCCGCTTCTACTTCTTTGGGCTGCACAATAAATTTTTCATACATCACATATCCAACGGTTACTAAAGCGATTGCCGCTACCACACCAAATATAATTTTTTGGTTGCGGGCTACCCATTCTTCCGTTTTTGAAGCAGTTGCATCTAACGTATTAAAAACACCTGCCGTGGTGCTGTCTTTTTCATCCACATTTACATCCTCCAAAAAGGCGTCGTCTAGTTTTTCTGCTTTTTCTTTGGGTGCTTTATATCCTCTTTTGTTATATGTTGCCATTTCATTTAAATTAGTGAGCCGCAAAAATAAAATATTTATTCAAACTCGCACAAAAAAAATGCGATTATATTCAATTATTTCAGCAATTCGAAACAGCTGGATTAAACGCGTACCATGCACAAACAAGCTGCTTGTTTTGAGTGGCAAAAAAATTAGGTAGATCGTCATATTTTCAATAATTTGCAAGCCAATTTGGAAGCGTATTTTGCTTGCGTTTTCGCTCTAATTTACCAGATGTTTTTACACTCGATTTCCTTATTTAATTATAAGAATTTTGCCGAAGAGCTGTTCGAAATGGATGCCAAAATCAATTGTTTTGTGGGCAAAAATGGCGTGGGAAAAACCAATGTCTTGGATGCCATTTATCATTTGGCGATGGGTAAAAGTTATTTTAACCCCCAATCGGTTCAAAACATCAAGCACGGCGAAGAGTTTTTTGTGATTGAAGGCGTATTTGAAAAAAACGAACGCCGGGAAACAGTGCATTGCAGCCTTAAAAAAGGTCAAAAAAAACTACTCAAACGCAACGGAAAAGTGTACGAGAAATTTTCAGATCATATGGGTTTTATTCCATTAGTGATTATCTCGCCTGCCGATTCCGATTTGATTACGGAGGGCAGTGAAACCAGACGAAAATTCATGGATAGTGTGATTGCGCAGTTGGACAACACCTACCTACAACAGCTCATTCAATACCAAAAAACGGTAAGTCAACGCAACGCATTGCTCAAGTATTTTGCACTCAACCGCACCTTTGACGCCACTACACTTTCCATTTACGATGCCCAATTGGCTGAATTGGGACCACAATTATTTGAAAAACGAGCGCAGTTCATCGCCGATTTTACACCCATTTTCAACCGGCATCACCAAACCATTACAGGCCAAGCCGAAACGGTACAGTTGGTGTATGAAAGTCATTTGCTTGAGCGTGATTTTTTAACTCAATTGGAGGAAAAACTAGCCGTTGATAGGGTATTGCAATACACTTCTGTGGGCATTCACAAGGACGATTTATCGTTTCAGATTGATCACTTTCCCATAAAAAAATTTGGTTCACAAGGCCAACAAAAAAGTTATTTGATTGCCCTTAAATTGGCCCAATTTGAATTTATAAAAAAACAAAGTGGGGTGAATCCCATCTTGTTGTTTGACGATGTTTTTGACAAACTGGATGAATTTCGCGTGGGCAAAATTATTGACATGGTAAACAACGACAGTTTTGGCCAATTGTTTATATCAGACACCCATCCCGAACGCACCGAACAGGTGGTGAAGCAAACCAATCAATCGTATAAAATTGTGCATTTATAGCCAACTATTTTGCGAAATACGTAAATTAGCGCTGTCAAAAAAATCCCTTCTTATGAAACTAAAACACCTTTGTTTGCTCTCGTATTTGTTTATCATCATGGCCTGTCACAGCCAACAAAGTGAAGGTTATGAGCTGGTGCAAGCCGCACCCTTTGCAGATTTACTCAAACAAAATGCAAATGCTCAACTCGTAGACGTGCGAACTCCAGAAGAATATGCTTCCCAACACCTCGATGGCGCACAAAATATAGATTGGAATGGATCTGATTTTGATACAAAAGTGGCAAAATTAGACCCAAAAAAACCGGTGTTTGTGTATTGCCTTTCGGGCGGTCGCAGCAATAGAGCGGCTCAAAAATTAGGAAAAATGGGGTTTACAAAGGTGTATGAACTAAGCGGAGGTATTCTAAAATGGAATGCAGCCGGCTTGGCTGAGCCCAGCGACAAAATCATTGGCATGTGCAGCCAAGAATATGACGAACTCTTGAAAGCCAATCCAAAAATCTTAATCAATTTTTATGCAGAATGGTGTGCACCTTGCAAGAAAATGGCACCTTATGTGCTAAGCATTCAAAAAGAATTAGCTGGCAAAATTACCCTCGCGCGACTCAACGCCGACGAACACAAAACCTTGATCAAACAATTTAAAATAGATGAGTTACCGGCCTTGTTCTATTACGAAAATGGACAATTGATCTGGAAACACAACGGATTTATGAGTGAAACCGATTTACGCGCCAAACTAAACTAAGTATGATCACCACAGCGTCATGGCAATTTCTCACGGATTTGGCTCAAAACAACAACCGCGACTGGTTTTTGGCCAATTCCAAACGCTACGCTGATTTCAAAGAAAATTACCAGTCCCTAATAGCCGAATTACTTCGTGAAATGCAAGCGGTAGATTCCCATCTGGAATTGCTTACTGTAAAACATTGCAGTTTTAGAATTTATAAAGATTTGCGTTTTTCAAAAGACAAAACGCCCTACAAAACCCATTTGGGCATCTGGCTCAATACAAACAGAAATTGGGACAATGCGCCAGGATACTATTTGCATTTGGAACCGGGAAAGAGTTTTGTAGCCGGCGGAATTTATTTTCCTGGGGTGGAACAACTTCGAAAAATTAGACGCGAAATTGCTTTTTTTCACGATGAATTACAGGAATTACTCCTTGAAGATCGTTTTTCAAGTTATTATAATGGGTTTGATCGCGACGAAAACAACCAATTGAAAGGCGGTCCAAAAGACTACGACAAAAGCCATCCCGCGCTTGAATTTTTGAAGTTAAAAAGCTTTACTTTCAGCACTCAAATTACGGACAAAGAAGTATTTTCTCCTCAATTTGTTTCCCACACGCTAAATCAATTTTGTAGCATGAAACCGCTAATCGATTTCTTGTATCGCGGATTAGAAACAGATGAATAACAACAAATGAAGCCTTATAAAATTCTTTTTCTTGGTGAAACCTACCGTGCCGACGCCCAAACCTGGATGAACGGACTGCGGGAATTTGGCCAATTTGAATTGGTTACTTGGGAATTAAAAACACCCAGTTATGGCGGCTGCAATCGGTTTTTTAGATTCATTGAATATACTTTTTCTTGGATTAGTTTATTCCAACTAATTAGGAAAGAGCATCCAGACATGGTCATTGCCGAGCGCACCACCAGTTACGGTTTTTTGGCAGCCCTAAGCGGCATCAGACCCCTCGTGATTGCTCAACAAGGCATTACCGATTTATGGCCCTCGTCGTCACTGATCTTGCCCATAAAAAAACAAATGCAACGCTATGCTTTTCAAAAAGCCGACTTGATTCACGCTTGGGGACCAATCATGGCTGAATCCATGGCCAAAGTGGGTGTAGATTCAGCTAAAATTCTGGTTATGCCCAAAGGGGTTAATACTGCCACATTTAAACCATCCATTACTCCAGAGAAAACCAAAGTAAAAGCAATAGTAACCCGCGCGCTCGAACCCGAATACGGACATTCCATTATTTTGAAAGCCTTTTCTCAATTGAATAAAGCCGGTATCGATTTTGAGTTGACCATAGTGGGCGATGGACTAGAAAAAAAGAGACTGCAAAAAATGTGCAGCCAACTGAAACTAAATAAGCAGGTGCATTTTGCTGGACGAATTCCCAATACTCAGTTACCGGAACTGCTTGCACAACATAATTATTACATCAGCATGCCCGAAACCGAAGGCGTATCTGCATCACTTTTTGAAGCCATGGCCAGCGGTTGTTACCCTATCGTATCTGATTTGCCTGGAAACCGCAGTTGGATTACCCATCAAGAAAACGGCCAGTTGGTTTCACTCAACGAAGCAAATGGATTAAAAAAGGCTTTGCTTTGGGCTATTGATCAAACCGATCACCGAAAATATGCGGTAGTGGCCAATAGACAATTTGTAGAAAAACAGGCCGATTACAACACCAACATGAACCAAATTGCCGCACGTTACCACGAGCTACTTAACCTAAAAAAACAAACCTCTCATGTGCGGAATTAACGGCATACTTCATTTGGATGCAAACCAATCCATAAATGAATCCAACTTGATTCGGATGCGAGACAGTTTGGCCCATCGCGGTCCTGACGATCAAGGCATTTTTATCGATTCGTGCGTGGGATTGGGTCACCGAAGATTGTCCATTATTGACCTCTCTGAGGCAGCGCATCAACCCTTTTTGTCGGAGGACGGCCGATATGCCTTGGTGTACAATGGCGAAATATACAATTACAAGACGTTTTATCCGGAATTACTTGCCAAGGGAATAAGCCTAAAAACAAAGTCAGACACGGAAGTTTTGTTGCACTTATTCACCTTGTACGGCACCCAAATGCTCCCGCGATTGCAAGGTATGTTTGCCTTTGCCATTTGGGACAAAGAGCTACAGCAATTAACGCTGGTACGTGACCGAATGGGAGTTAAACCGCTTTATTATACGTTTCACAACGAGACCTTTTATTTTGCTTCTGAACAAAAAGCACTTTTTACGGCAGGCGTTCCTTTGGTTATTTCACAAGATGGACTCGAGGAGTTTATCTTCAACCGATTTGTAGCCGGAGACAATACCTTGTTTAAAAACGTGCAAAAAATAGTACCCGGCCATGTACTCACCGTACAAGCGGATGGGACGTGTACACATGAAAAATGGTGGAGTTTAAAAAATGAAATTCAAAACCACCAAAGTATCCCCAAACCCATAGAATGGTTTACGGACTTGTTCGACGAATCGGTGCGTTTGCGCATGGTGAGCGATGTTCCCGTGGGTGTATTCTTGAGTGCCGGTCTAGATTCATCTAGTATTTTAAGTTCACTATACCAACAAAAATATAGCGACATCCAAACTTACACCATAGGATTCAACCAACACGAACACAACGAAGCCGATCTAGCCAAACGACTGGCAACGCAATTCCACTATACTCAGCATAGCCTGCAAATCGAAGGCGAAAGCCTGTATCAGCATGTGCTGGACGCCACCTATTTTCAAGACGAACCCTTGATGCACTTGAGCGAGCCACATTTGTTGGCCTTGTCACGCTTGGCTAAACCAGATGTAAAAGTGGTGTTATCGGGTGAAGGCGCCGATGAGCTGATGGGCGGGTATGTGCGCTACAAAGCACTGAAAAGACCTTCTCTACTCAAAGCCATTGGTGTGATTGGCAAAACAGGATTATTTTCGCACCATCCCCGACTAGACAAACTCATGCGTTATGCCGAATTGTCCAATCTAGATGATTTAATTCTGTACAACGGAAGCAACATGTATCCGAAAGACATACTAAGCAACTATGGTATAGAAAAAGCACCGCAAAATGAATATCGCCAATCTATACTCAAAGAGGCAAAAGAACTTTACCCCAACAACCCCAAACGCCAAGCCCTGTATTTTGATCAACATACCTATTTATGTTCGTTGTTGGATCGAAATGACCGCTGTACAATGGGGGCATCCATAGAATGCAGAGAACCCTTTCTGGATGAACGCTTACTAAGTGGATTAGGGACGTTACCCAATGCGCTTTTGTTCAAAGGAAAGAAAGGAAAATACATCTTAAAAAAAACCATGGAATCTGAATTGCCCGCTGAAATATTAGCGTATAAAAAAAATGGACTCAGTGTGCCCTGGGGCGAATACCTCACGCACAGTGCGGCTTTCAAAGAAGAGCTGCAGGCCTTTACCAAAAGTCGTATCTTTGAAATGCCTTATTTTGAGGACATAAATGCTGAAAAATTAGTGGCAGGAATACAAAAAGGAGATTACCGCTTGTTGCCCTACGTGATGCCTTTGTTTATGTTGCATATTTGGTTAAAACACTATGTCGAACGATTTAGCAACTCGCTAACTATATCCTAATTCACACGCATGCAAATACACCACGACTATCCTCTTCTCGCCTATAACACCTTTGGAATTGCTGCCAAGGCCAATCAGTTTGTCTCTGTCACCAGCATAGACGAATTGCGAAGTGTATTCCTAAACTACCCAGAGACACCTAAATTTATCTTGGGTGGTGGGAGCAATATGTTACTCACCAAAGACATCGAGGCATTGGTTATTCACATTGACTTGAAAGGAAAAGAAGTCGTCTCTGAAATCGCAGACACGGTAATTGTGCGCGGAATGGCTGGCGAAAACTGGCACGAATTTGTACTATGGACTTTGGAAAATAAGTATGGCGGACTCGAAAACATGTCCTTGATTCCCGGAAATGTGGGCACTACACCTGTGCAAAACATTGGAGCCTATGGCAAAGAAATCAAAGACAATTTTGTATCCTGCGTGGCTTTAAATCGGCAAACGCTAGAATTAACCACCTTTTCAAACGAAGACTGCGAATTTGACTACCGCGAAAGCATTTTTAAAAACAAAGTAAAAGACCAATACATCATTGTTTCGGTGGATTTTTGTCTGAGTAAAACCCAACACCAAATCAACACTGCCTATGGTGATATTCAAGCTGAGTTAGCCAAACAGCACATCACTAATCCAAGCATACAAGACGTGAGCAAGGCCGTGATTGCCATTCGACAAAGCAAATTGCCGGATCCAAAAGAATTGGGCAACAGCGGGAGTTTTTTTAAAAATCCGGTGATTTTAAAATCTGATTTTGCACCCATTCACGAAAAATTCCCTGAGATGAGATACTTTGATGTTTCTCCCACCGAAGTAAAAGTACCAGCGGGTTGGCTCATAGAACAATGCGGATTCAAAGGCCAACGCTTTGGCGATGCAGGAGTCCATAAAAATCAAGCTTTAGTCTTGGTAAATTATGGCCAGGCTACCGGAAAAGAAATTGTGGAATTGGCAGAGCGGATTCAAGCCAAAGTGCTGGAGACGTTTGGGATCCGTATTGAAGCCGAAGTAAATATTATCTAAAAACTTAGCCATACAAATTGTCAAGTTGTACTCTTGAAACCTATTTGAATTTGTACATTTGCACGCCGAACACTTTCCAATTAAAGCCGTTTAAAGTCTATGTTGAGTATCCTATTTTATGTATTCATTGCTGTTGTCTTAGGACAATTTTTATATTTTGTTGTGGTATTTGGTAAATTTTCGTTTGCTAAACCTACCCAAGCTCTTCAAAAACGCATTCCCATTTCGGTTATCGTTTGTGCCAAAAACGAAGAAGAAAATGTAACCGCTTTTGTTCCGTTATTGATGCAACAAGATTACCCCGACTTTGAGGTGGTGCTCATTGACGATGCCTCGAGCGACGAAACCTTGGCCATTTTTGAAGCATTTGAAAAACAATATCCCAACATAAAGTTGGTAAAAGTGCAAAACAATGAAGCATTTTGGGGCAACAAGAAATTTGCCCTCACATTGGGCATAAAAGCAGCCAAATACGAACATTTACTTTTCACGGACGCCGATTGCTATCCAGCATCAGACCAATGGATAAAACAAATGAGTGCGCATTTTACGCCACAAAAAACCATCGTATTGGGCTATGGCGCTTACGAAAAAATAAGCGGTTCTTTGGTAAACAAATTGATCCGATTTGAAACCTTACTCACTGCAACATCTTATTTTTCTTGGGCAAAATTGGGTAAACCTTACATGGGTGTGGGACGAAATTTAGCCTACAAACGGGAAGAATTTTTTAATGTTCGCGGATTCATGGATCACATGAAAATTCGTTCGGGAGATGACGATTTATTCATCAATCAAGCAGCCACTGAAGCCAACTGTACCCTATCTTTTTCGGCAGATTCCTTTACCTATTCCAAACCAAAAACAACTTTTTCGGCTTGGTTTACTCAAAAACGCAGACACGTAGCTACCGCAAACTACTACAAGGCGTTTGATCAATTTCAGCTCGGCACTTTCTTTGCCTTGCAATTGAGCTTTGTTTTGTTAGCAATTATATTATTGGCTTTTCAATTTCAATGGATTG
>JAGNTC010000050.1 GCA_017987725.1 Flavobacterium sp. | reverse complement strand
CAACAAATGATATCCCAAATAAGGGGTTACAGTAAGCGCTACGAATAAAGAAAGCAGCATCGCAATTGACGCGCCAATTGGCATCGGACTCATATAAGGACCCATCATCCCCGACACAAATGCCATAGGCAAAATAGCAGCAATTACGGTAAAAGTGGCCAAGATGGTTGGATTTCCTACTTCGTTTATGGCATAAATAGCCGCCTGTTTAAACGGCAGTCGCTTCATCTTGAAATGCCTATGCATGTTTTCGGCGATAATGATACTGTCATCGACCACAATTCCCACCACAAATACCAAAGCAAATAAGGTAATACGGTTCAGTGTATAGCCCAATAAGTAATAAGCAAACAAGGTCAAGGCAAAGGTGAGTGGAACAGAGAAAAACACCACCAATCCACCGCGCCAGCCCATGGCCAAGATCACCAAAAAGGTTACAGCAATAATGGCTATTCCCAAGTGCATCAACAATTCGCCTACTTTGTCTGAGGCCGTTTCGCCATAGTTTCGGGTTACCTCAACATGTACATCATTGCTGATAATGGTTTTTTTGAGTTGTTCAATTTTGGCTAGAATTTTCTCCGAAATTTTCATTGCATCAGCACCCTTTACTTTGCCAATTGATATAGTTACGGCTGGATATTCTGAAGGAGATTGTGTTTGTTTTGCATTGGCTTTTCCATATCCAAATGACACATAACTGCTGGCAGTTGCCGGTCCGTCTTGTATGCGCGCCACTTGTTTCAAGTAAACGGGTTGGTTCGCATTTACACCAACCACAAGGTTTTCGACCTCTTCGGTTGTTTTTAAAAACTGGCCTGTAGTGAGTAAAAACTCTTGATCTTGCGATACAAAACTACCCGATTGCGTGCTGTTGTTACTGGCTTGAACCAATTGCATGATGCTTAGCGGATCAATCCCATTTTCAGCCATTTTGTCTTTATCAACTACAATTTTCAGTTGACGAGTACGGCCACCAATTTCTTTGGTTATGGCTACGTCTTTTACCTTTTCAATTTCAGAAGTAACCTCTTCGGCAATTTGTCTAATTTCAAAATCGTTCAAGGTTTTGCTCCAAAGCGTAAGGCCAAGCATGGGCACATCGTCTATAGAACGGGTTTTAACTACTGGTTTGTAGACGCCTTGTGGAAACATGTTTTCGTGTTTGGCCAATTCGTCATACAACTTTACATACGAGCGTTCTACGTCTTGACCCACCAAAAATTGTACGATCAATACCGCTTGACCGTTCATGGCCATAGCGTGCACGTGCTCAACTCCTTTTATGTTGGATAAAATCTTTTCTAAGGGTTTTACCACACGGCTTTCTACTTCTTGTGGGCTAGCACCAGGATAGCCAATTAACACATCGGCCATGGGCACGTTGATTTGCGGTTCCTCTTCACGCGGGATAAGGAATGAGCTATATACGCCTATGATCATCAGGGCCACCATCAGTAAAATGGTGAGTTTAGAATTGATGAAAAAGTGCGCTATTTTACCAGAAATACCTTCTTGCATACGATTGATTTATTAAGTTGAAAATGAATGGAGTGCTAATAATTTAATTTGTTTTTACTGCTGCTCCATTGTATAATTTACCTTGGGCCGATAGGATATAGGTTTCGTCTGCTGACAAGCCCGATAATACTTCGACTTGATCGCCATAGGTTTTACCCAATCGTAACCAACGTAATATGGCTGTATTTTGGTTGCCAATAGTATAAATACCAGTCAATTGCCCTTGGCTAACCAAAGC
This sequence comes from Flavobacterium sp., assembly GCA_017987725.1. GTDB lineage: Bacteria > Bacteroidota > Bacteroidia > Flavobacteriales > Flavobacteriaceae > Flavobacterium. The sequence goes on along the minus strand of JAGNTC010000050.1, from coordinate 10,205 downwards.
CGATTTGGGCACTAATACCTTTGCATCCGTTGCTGTAGCGGTTTTTGGTTTTTGCGCAATTGGAAACACTACATGTACAAACATGCCCGAACGCACACTAGCGGGTACTTGAGAGAGATTTAGTTTTACCAAGTATTGTCCGCCTGTGTTTTTGGCCGAACCACTCACTTCAATCACTTGTCCCATAAGGGTTTGCTGCGTTGATTTTACCAATACATTGGCTTTCATCCCTGATTTTATTTCGGCAATATCGCTTTCGGCTACTCGGGCAGTTACTTGAAAATGTTGTGCTCCTTCAATACTCACCAAAGGCATCCCTGGATTGGCCATGTCACCTTCTTTTACAAACGTATTGGTTACCTCACCAGCAAATGGTGCTGTAATATTAGCATACGAAAATTGGGCTTGTACCTCGTTGCGCATTTGTTTGGCTGCTTCTAATCCGGCTTTAGCCATTTCAAATCGAGAGGTCATGTCGTCTAATTCTTTTTGCGAAGCACTTTGTTGGGCAAACAAGACAGTAAAGCGTTCAAAATCTTTTTTGGCGTTAGTAAAAGCAGCTGTGGCTTGCAGGATACTTGCCTCAACTTGAGCTTTTTTGGCTTGTAAATCGGCGGTGTTGATGCTTACTAACAATTGGCCTTTACTCACTTTTTGTCCTACTTTCACTTGAACTTTGGTTACATAACCCATCATACGAGTGCTTAAATTGGCACTATTTTCAGATTCAATTGTCCCGCTGGCTGCTACGTAGCCACTTTGGTTTTCAGCGGCAGTATTTTGCACCTGCACTTCAATGGGTTGTGCTTGTGTATTTACTTTTTGAGTTTCTTTCTGGCAGCTACCAAGTAATAAGGTCCCGAGTACTGCGATTAGGTATATTTTTTTTTGCATGATTAGTTTGTTAAGAATTGAATATAATGTTGGTTCACTTGTAACTCAAATACCGCTTGTATATGTTCGAGTTCTTTTTGTAAAACTTGGGTTTCAGAATTGAGTAAGTCAGTTGTTTTTTCGAGCCCTTGTGTAAAACGGTTGACTTTTATCTTATAGGCTTCTTGGCTTTGTTCTAACGCCAATTTTGAAAGCGACACTTTGTTTGTCAAATCGGTCAAATTGCGCCAAGCCGAGTTGAGTTCGAGCTGGCTTTTGGCTTTGTATTGCGCCAATTCAAAGCTAGATTTTTGAGCTTCGGCTTTCGCTTTTTCAATTTTTCCTAGGCTTGAATATCCGTCAAAAATAGACCACGACAATTGAGCGCCTACAGTATACCCTTTGGCTTTCGTGCCCAAAAACTCAGTGTCATATAATTCATAATTGCCAAAGGCATTCAACTTGGGCAACAATGACAATTTACTGGACAAATGCATGGCTTGATAAGCGTCAGTTGATTTACTTAGCGCTTGAATATCTTTGCGCGAATCGGGAAGGAGTAGGGTAGGCTCAATCGATGTTTGTGTTTCGGACAATTCGTCTGCCGGTTTGTAGATCACGTTTTGATTTTTGTCATCCATCAAAAACGCCAAATAATCTGAGGCATTTTGCACCGAACTCAAACCAAATTGCACCTGGTTCTCTACTTCATTAACCCGTATTTGCATGGCCAATACGTCCGTTTTTTGAATTAAGCCTTGCGCAAAATAATGTTGCACGGTTTTTAAATTGGCCAAAACGGTACGTTTGGCCTTTTGCATCACAGCAAGCGCTTTGTAACTGAGTTGCAATTGACGATAAGCTTTGCTCGTTTCCCAATTTAAATACTCTTGGTAACGCGCAGTTTGCAGCACGTAGGCATCCATTTTACCATATGCCGCTTTTCGGGCAAGCCAACCGTCGCTGTTTATAAGGGGTTGTAGCACCTCAATTTTTGTCGCGAAATTTTTGGTTTTTGTGGGATTGTTTAATAGATCGGGATTAAAGTCACTGGCCGATAAAATTTCCTGGTTGAGTTTTGAACCAAATGCCATGAGCGGGTTGGTAGTAGAAATACCCGTATAGCTCGCAGCTATTGAAGGCATAAATAAGGCATTGGTTTGTCGATAGTCCGCTTTGGCTGCAGCGTTATTTTGCTGTGCAATTTTAAGCTGGATGTTTTTCTCCACTGTTTTTTGCAACAGCTCGGCTTGTGTAATCTGAAGGGTGTCTTGTGCAAAAGTACCCAAAGGTATACACAGCAAGAGTAGTCCTAGTGTTCGAGCGTTTTGTTTCATAAGGCTAATTAAAAATGATAGCCCAAAAGTAAAACCCTGCAAACTGCCCTACAGTAACTATTGTCACACTTCAAAAAAAAAGGGTGTCTGATTACTCAAACACCCTTCATTTATTTACTAATATGTAATTAGTCTTTTTTATCTGCTTTTTTGGCTGCACAACATCCTGCTTTTTTTTCGCTTGATGCACATGATTTTTTTTCAGCTGCTGAACATTCTTTTTTGGCTTCTGCTTTTGGTTTCTCTTGAGCATTTACGGTTGAAAAAGTGAAAGCAACCAAGGCCAACATTAAAACTGCTTTTTTCATAGTGTATAATTTTAGGGTTTTTTAAAATTCTTGTGAGACAAATATAGGAGTTGTGTTTTTTAGTTGTACATATATTACGTTAAAATTACTCGCGCATCAATTTTTGAGTGGCAAAATACTTTGCATCAAACACCAACGTAAGTAATAAAGTAGCCGATTGGGTTTCGGGCAATGCAATTGTTTCTTTGTTTGATCCGGCTTGCGAATTCGTAAAATCACCTTCGGCTATAATTTGCCCGTTGAGTGAACTCACAAAATAATGTACGGCACCCGCGTAAGGCAAATTAAATTGTATCGCACACTGCGATTGCTTAATTGGATTGGGATAAATGCCAAACGAGAGGGGATTACGGCCGTTGAGTTCGGGCAAACTCAAATCTGGATTTTTAATGAGTTTTACTTCATAAATTACTGATTCGGCAGAGGTGCTACTGGTTTGATTGCTGTTAAACGGATTAGCTGAACTGCTTTTGATGCCGCCATACAAGTGACCAATTACAAATTCATTGGTTGTAATTTCATCGAGTTTAATGACTTCATTTTCATAATGAGGTAAGTTGGTGTTGTATATAAACTCGGCACTTGCTCCATGCAAATTAGGCATTTCTACAGGCAATTTGGTTTCGGCTAGGTCGCCGTTTGCTTTGCGCTCAACACAGCTGATGGTTTTTACAAATGGCACTAAATTATCTTGAATCAAGCTGTTGTTTACCCATTGATATTGGCTCATTCCGCCAAAAAACAAGGAATACATGGCATTGTTTTGGGCCGAATACAAGCCGCTTTTTCCGGAGTGATAATTACTCAAGTATTGATTAAATCCGGTTTGTGGTATATAGTTATTTGCAGTAAGATCGATGGGATATAAAAAAGGTAAATCAGCATTGGGTTGAAATACACCCGATGAAATGGTATAGCCCAACTCGCCCGAAGGAAAAACCTGTGGAACCAAATTGTAATCGCGTCTATGCAAATGCAAAGCATCGGTTTGGGTTTGGTAATTGAGAATTTGAAAATTGGTTGCCGTGTTTTCTATTTCAAAACTCCGAATTTGATTGGAGTAGGTTTGGGTATAGGTAGGGTTGTTCATCGGATTGTATCGTCCGTCAAATCGGTGCCCGCCCACCAAATAAAATCGATTGCCAATTTTACCCAGTTGTCCACCCGTAATGGCCATGTTCTCATCGGTAATTTGTTTAAAATAACCTGAAATAGGAGTCGCTTGTTGGATGGCTTGCATGAGTCCGGGAACATCAACCGCGGTGAGTTTGTTGTGGGTAATGTGATTGCTATTGGCTGCCGAATAACCATAGCCGCCTATAAGATACAAAGCATTTCCGTCTTGTATAAAGTTGACGTTGGTGGCTTGTAATTGCTCTTGTAAGGCCGAGGGTAAACTGGTTATTCCTGCAGAAGTAAAGCTAAGATTGGCCAAATCTACGACATAAATAGTGGTGTTGTTTTGATTCGCCGGAAATGCATTAAACGGCTGACGGGCATGTAAGCCATCTTTTCGTCCACCAATGATTAGCCATTTTCCTTCATATTGGGCCACCGAATAGGAGTGAAGCCCGGGTAAGTTTGGAATTGTTATTGGATTGAGTTGAATGTCGTATCCAAAATTTACTTGCCCAAATAAGGTAACTGAGCAAAATACTGTGAGTAAAAAGAATTTGAATTTCATGGCTAATGGGTATTCGTGCTAATGTGTTGAATAATGGTGGCTGTATCTAGCGCTCCAGATTGTCTCCATACTTGTTTACCGCCTTGAAATAAAATCAGCGTGGGAACACCGCGCACTTGATAGAAAGCGGCAATCTCTTGGTTTTTATCCACGTCTATTTTGATGATGCTGATGCGATCGCCCAATTGGTCTTTTACTTCTTTGAGTCGGGGTGCCAATTGGGTACAAGGGCCACACCAAGTAGCAAAAAAATCAACCAGTACGGGTTTTTCAGTTTGTATCAATTCTTGAAATGAGGTTTTCATATGGCTTATTTTTTAGGAATTGAACAACCGTTGGGTCCACAACCCCAGTTAAATAGTGCTTGCAATAAAAAGAATCCACCAAAGACCAATAAAAAATATTCTTTGGTTTCGTAGGCTTGTTCAAACAAATAGAGCGCCAAGGCCAATCGCAGCCAACGCATAAAATGCCAATTGCTTGTAAGGTTTTGTATAAAGTTCATCTTAGTTTAGGGGTGTTATTTGATAATCAGCATCGTAAGCAATGGCTTCTTGTAAATCTGAAAGTGCAATGGGCGCTGTACTTGTGAGCAACACATAATCAAAAGCGGTATTCATTTGAGCCGAAAGTACATCGGGAATGTGTTTGAATTTATCCATCACGCTGGTTTTGCAACCACCACAAGTAATGCCTTTAAATTGATAAGTAGATACCAATATATCACCTTTTTTTTGAAACTGAAATGCCAATTCACTACCCAGTCTTTTTGGAACGGATAAGGTAGTTTTCTCTAATTGTAAAAGGGTAAATCCCGATTCAAATAAATTTATGTATTCGTCTTTAGATCCCCCAAAAGGCGGACTCACCTCAAATGTTGTATCAAAAAGCAAGCCCATAAGTAGGCCATTCGGTTTTAGTAATTCGTGCATTTTGGACACGTATTGCACACGCAAGGCAGGCGGAAGGGCACAGAAAAAGGTTTGTTCTAGGATATAATCGTACTGGTTTTGGTGTGCAAAAAAATCTCCTTGAACAACTTGAATTACCGGAATATCTTGAAATTCTAGTCGTAATTTTTCCACTAAGGTAGGCGCAATATCAAGTAAGGTGATGTTTGTAAATCCGTTTGCTATCAAGTAGTTGGCTTCATAGCTTGACCCGCAACCCGGAATTAAAATCGCAGCTTCTTTGTTTGGAATAGTCGCGACCAAACTTTGAATAGCAAGAGAGCAACAACCCAAATCCCAGCCGGTTTGATTGGCTTGGTATTGGGCATCCCAATACTGCTGGTCTAAGGGGTTTTCACAAACCACCACACAACACTTTTCTGCTTGGTCCATCCGTGTGAATTAAAGTTGGTTTTGAACATTATGCCAAGTCCCGCCATTGGTAACATTGGTATATCCCATGCGCTCCAAAATTGATTTGGCTTGGCTGCTGCGCATGCCACTTCGGCAAAATACGACAATGTTTTTCTTGCCTTTAAATTTGGCTGTATTTTGTTGAATTTGATCTAACGGAATATTTACCGCTCCTTTTACACTGCCTTCGCTAAACTCATCACGGGTGCGAACGTCAACCAAATAGGCGTCTGCCAACACTTCTTTTAATGAATTATTGCTTGTTGAAGAAAACAGTTGTTTTAATGTGTCAAACATAGTATGGGATTTTTATGGTTTTTACTTCTGCAAATATATAGGCCTAATTCACCTCAGTTGGTGACTAAAGTTACACAGTTATTTTAACCTGATATATTATTCTCCCAATGCTATTTCTTGCTTAGCGCGAAAAGAAAAGAGATTTAATAATGATGTAGCAACCCATGCTCAATACAAACCAACCAAAAATAGGTTTGAGTTGGGTGCTGTTCATTTTTTTGGACAATTGGGTTCCGAGTAGTAAACCAGCTACCGCCAATGCAGTGATTTTGATCAGTAAAGAATAATCAAACAAATGACCTTGAAGTACATCACCTGCAAATCCCAAAAGCGTAGCGGTGGTAATGATTAACAACGAAGTGCCCACCGCTTGTTTCATTTGGAGTTTTCCAAAAAACAACAAACTCGGAATAATGAGAAATCCGCCTCCTGCTCCTAAAAGTCCAGACACACAGCCCACACCCAATCCGATTAGACTCAATTGTATCGGATTTACTTTTGGCGCTTCCAGTTGTTGTGCCGATTTTCGAATCATAGAAACCGAGGCCAAAATCATCAATACTGAAAATAAAAGCAACAACAACAAATCTTTAGTGCAGCTAAAAGATCCTAAGCTAAATAAATGATCTGGGATATTGGGCAGCACAAATTTGCGCGTGAGCAACAACATGCTGGTAGAAGGAATTACAAAATACAGCGCCGTTTTGAGCTGTAAATTGCCCATAAAATAATGTCGAATGGCACCTATAGCCGAGGTAAAACCTACAATAAACAAGGAATATCCGGTGGCTTGCTCGGGTTTAATGTCAAACAAATAGACCAGAATGGGCACGGTTAAAATAGCGCCGCCACTGCCAATGAGTCCTAAAGTGATCCCGATAAACAAAGCAGCAAAATATCCCAATAGTTCCATAGTCTTGGTGTTTAGTTGAGCAGCTCAATGTGGTTGCGGTGCAATTTGACCAAACCGCGTTGTTCCATTTTTTTCAAAAGCCGGGAAATTACTTCTCTTGACGTGTTTAAATCAGAGGCAATTTCTTGGTGCGAGAGTTTTAAATCGGCTGAACCGGTGGTTTCTTTGATGCGATGTAAATGAAATTCGAGTCGTTCGTCCATGGCGCGAAAAGCAATGTTATCAACCACTTCCAGAATTTCTTCAAATCGATTTCGGTAGGTGCTGATTACAAACTCGTACCAGTTCTTATACTTTGCCATCCAAGAATCCATTAAATCTAGGGGCACCATGAGCACCTCAGTATCTTCGATGGCTTTGGCCATGATTTGACTTTGTTTGCTACGCGTAGCACAAATCAACGAAATGGCGCAGGCCTGACCGGGCAACAAGTAGTACATGAAAAATTCGTTGCCATCGTCGTCTTCGCGGTACACTTTGAGTTTTCCTTTGGTTACCAACAACGTACTTTTGATGTATTGTCCAGTACGAATTAAGGTGGCACCGGCTTCAAAATGTTTTACCACAGCTGCGTCGTCAATGGCGTCGAGTAGGTCAGCAGAAAAATCTGGAAAAATAGGGTGTAATTCGGATGACATATAATTAAGAGTCTACTCTTGGTTGCTTACTTTACGGTATGGATATTGGGTAAATATATGTCTTTTGGCATAACGGCCGGGCGAATCGGCATTGACCATTTTGATGTAAATCGCTTTGGGAACAGAAATATATTCGTACACGCTGCCATTTGAAAAAGTGATGTGTAAACGCACATTTTCGTAGCGGTAATCTACTATAGTAGCGGTTGCGCAAGTTTCTTGGTATTCAGCCAAGCCACTTTGAATGGTTTCAGGATTGATGCTTACCAAAAAATGATAGGCCTCAATAATGGCTCTACTTTTTTCTTCGGCGGCTTGCAATCCCGCTTCATCTCCCTGAAATTTATCAGGATGACTGTCCTTCATGGCATTGCGGTAAATGGTTTTTAATTCTTTTAAAGTAACCGAACGATCAACTTCTAATAAACTGCGGTATTCGCCAATTTTTTTCATAGTAATTTTTTAAAGCCGCAAATGTAGGGTTTTCCATTGAGAAAAAGACAAGATAGATGAGAGAGGGAGAGAGGAGAGATTATATTTTTTAAGGGATGGAAGTGGGGAGTTGGAAGTTGGAAGTAGGATTTAGGGATTAGGTCGTAGGTGATAGGTTGAAGGGTTTAGGGAATTTGATGAACACTAATGATAGAAACAAAACTCAATTCTAATTTATAGGAGAGATTTCTATTTAATGCGGATTTAATTTTTAAATTTTTAAATCATTCAATCTTTCAATCAACTTATCCGAGAACTGACAACAGACAACGAACAACATTAACACTACTTCCCAATACAAAAATTCGCAAAAATATTACCCAACAGCTCGTCATTGCTTACTTGGCCAGTGATAAGGCCAAATTGGTAAAGGGCTTCACGAATGTCGATGGCCATGAGGTCGCTGGGTAGATTGGTTTCGATTCCGTATTGTACTTTTTGAATTTCGTCTAAGGCTTTGAGTAGCGCATCGTAGTGTCGAGTGTTTGTTACGATCGTTTCATTGTTGCGCAGCGCCCCAGTGTTGACCAGTGAAGTGAGTTGGTTTTTTAATTCTTCCACACCCTCTTTGTTTTTGGCCGAGAGCAGAATGGGTGATACTTCAATGGAGGCTAATTGGTGTTGGATCTCTTGCATTTGAGCTGCTGTAATTAAATCAATTTTATTGATCACCACCACCAGCTGTTTATTAGGGTAATCCTGCATTAATTTTTCTATTTCTGTTCGATAGGCTAAACCTGAAACTTTAAACTTGGAACTTTCAAACAAATAAAGCACCACTTGGGCTTGCTCAATTTTTTCGAATGTTTTTTGAATCCCAATCGACTCGACTTCGTCGGTGGTTTGGCGAATGCCAGCCGTATCAATAAAGCGGAATCCAACTCCTTCAATCACCAATTCGTCTTCAATAGTGTCACGAGTGGTTCCAGCTATGGCCGAAACAATGGCGCGGTCTTCATTGAGTAAGGCGTTGAGTAAGGTAGATTTGCCCACATTGGGTTCACCCACGATGGCTACAGGAATGCCGTTTTTGATCACATTCCCGATGGCAAAGGAATCTATCAAGCGTTTCAATACCAAGGCAATGCGATTGATCAAGGCGTTAAATTCGGTTCTGTCGGCAAAGGCTACGTCTTCTTCAGCAAAATCCAGTTCCAATTCAATCAACGAAGCAAAATTCAATAATTCGGTGCGCAAGGCTTGTAATTCATTGGAGAAACCGCCACGCATTTGCTGAATGGCCAGTTGATGACTGGCTTCATTGGTTGACGAAATTAAATCGGCAACGGCTTCAGCTTGAGATAAATCGATCTTTCCATTTAAAAAAGCACGTAAAGTAAATTCGCCCGGATCAGCCATACGGCAACCGTGTCGAAGTGCCAATTGAATAATTTGTTGTTGGATAAAAAGCGAACCGTGACAAGAAATTTCAACCGTGTTTTCGCCGGTATACGAATGTGGCCCTTTAAAAATAGAAAGCAAGACTTCATCAAGGGTGCGCTCGCCGTCTTTGATGACGCCCAAATGCAAGGTATGCGATTTTTGTTGGGCTAAAATTTTTCCGCTTTTGGATTCAAATAGGGAAGCCGCAATCGCAATCGCTTGTTCTCCCGACAACCGAATAACCGCAATGGCTCCTGCTCCAGAAGGAGTGGCTAAGGCTACAATGGTGTCGTTCGAAATCATAAATTAGGGAATAGCGTTGAAAAGTATACGGGTATATAAGACAAAAAAAGCCGGCAAATCCAATGTGGTTGTCGGCTTAGTAATCCAATTATTTTGTTTAGTTATTTAACATGACAGGCATAACCAACATGGTTACGGTTTCGCCTTCGTCAAGGCCATCAACCGGAGTTAATATTCCAGCTCGGTTGGGTAAAGACATTTCCAATAAAATTAAATCCGATTGCAAGTTGGTGAGCATCTCAGTCAAGAAGCGAGAGTTGAAGCCAATTTGCATGTCGTCACCTTGGTAATCACAGGTAAGACGTTCTTCGGCCTTGTTGGAGTAATCGATGTCTTCAGCAGAAATATTCAATTCAGCACCGGCAATTTTCAAGCGAATTTGGTGGGTGGTTTTGTTAGAGAAAATGGCCACACGACGAACTGAATTTAAAAATTGCGTACGGTCAATTACCAATTTATTTGGGTTTTCTTTTGGAATAACAGCTTCGTAATTCGGGTATTTTCCGTCAATTAAACGGCACAATAAAATGTAATTGTCAAAAGAGAAGGTCGCATTAGAATCGTTGTATTCAATCGACACTTCAGCATCCGAGGTACCCAAAATGTTTTTTAA
>JAGNTC010000049.1 GCA_017987725.1 Flavobacterium sp. | reverse complement strand
AATTTGAAAATGAGGACACCATTTAAAATACTACTTTTGCTCCACCAATTTCAATAGTCCATTATCACATTGGCACAACTTCAAATTTTCAAATTGCAGCAATGAATTACGTATCGGTAGAAAATATCTCGAAATCATTTGGCGAACGCACGCTGTTTGAAAACCTCTCTTTTGGCATCAACAAAGACCAAAAAATAGCCTTTATTGCCAAGAATGGCTCGGGCAAAACCTGCATCATGAAAATTTTGAATGGCGATGACGAACCCGATACCGGACAAGTGGTGGTGCGCAAAGACGTGAACATGGCGTTTTTGTCGCAAGATGCTGCCCTGCAAGACGAACTAACCATCGAAGAAAGCATATTTGCCTCAGACAACGCCACCTTAAAGGTGATTGAACAATACGAAAAAGCCCTTGAAAATCCCGACGATGCAGAAGCCTACCAAAAAGCTTTTGACTTGATGGACCAATGGAATGCCTGGGATTTTGAAACCCAATACAAGCAAATTCTCTTCAAACTGAAACTGGAAGATTTTAAGCTCAAGGTAAAAAACCTATCGGGCGGACAAAAAAAACGCTTGGCCTTGGCCATTATTTTGATCAACCGTCCGGATTTATTGATTTTGGATGAACCCACCAACCACTTGGATCTCGAGATGATTGAATGGTTGGAAAGTTATTTTGCCAAAGAAAATATCACCTTGTTTATGGTGACACACGACCGCTTTTTCTTGGAGCGCGTATGCAACGAAATCATTGAATTGGACAACGGAAAAATTTACCAATACAAAGGCAATTATTCCTACTATTTGGCCAAAAAAGAAGAGCGTATTGCCTCTGAAAACGCCAGCGTGGACAAAGCCAAAAACCTCTTTATGAAGGAATTAGAATGGATGCGCAGACAGCCCAAAGCGCGTACCACCAAATCAAAATCGCGTCAGGATGATTTTTACGTGATCAAACAAAAAGCCGAAAGCCGACGCAAAGAAAATGTGGTCGAATTGGAAATCAACATGGAGCGCATGGGCAGCAAAATTATCGAGCTGCACAAGGTGTCTAAGAAATTCAAGGACTTGGTTATTTTGGACAACTTTAGTTTTGATTTTCAGCGCGGCGAACGAATTGGCATCATTGGCAAAAACGGTACCGGAAAATCCACTTTTTTGAATGTCCTGACGGGCACCATTCCCTTAGACCAAGGAAAAGTAGTCGTGGGCGATACCATCAAAATTGGTTATTACACCCAAAGCGGCATCAACCCCAAGCCGGGTCAAAAAGTCATTGATATTATTAAGGAATATGGCGAATACATTCCGCTCACCAAAGGCAAAATTATTTCGGCCGGACAACTGCTGGAGCGCTTTTTGTTTGACCGCAAAAAACAACACGATTACGTCGAGAAACTAAGTGGTGGCGAATTGAAACGCTTGTATTTGTGTACGGTTTTGATTCAGAATCCGAATTTTCTAATCTTGGACGAGCCCACCAACGACCTAGACATTGTAACGCTCAATGTGTTGGAAAGTTTTTTATTGGATTATCCGGGTTGTTTATTGGTGGTTTCGCATGATCGTTACTTTATGGATAAAATTGTGGATCACTTGTTTGTGTTTCGCGGACAGGGTGAAATTGAAGATTTTCCGGGTAATTATTCCGATTTCAGGGCCTACGAAGACAGCGCCGATGTGCAACAAAAAGAAGACAATAAGGCCGAGAAAAAAGAGTGGAAACAGCAAAACAACACCTCGAACTTGAGCTTTAATGAGCAAAAGGAATTGCAAAAAATAGAGCGCGAAATCAAGGACTTGGAATACGAAAAGAAACAAATTGAGGGCTTGTTTGCCGAAAATAAGGTAGCCGACGACGACATTACTTCCAAAGCCCTGGCCTTACAAGAATTGATTAAAAAATTGGAAAGCAAAGAAGATCGCTGGTTTGAGCTTTCGAGCAAAATGTAGAAAACTTGAAATTTGCATCAACAATAGTATCCTATCTCAAATTCCTTTGGCACTCCACCAACGAACACGGCGTGCATTCGCCTTTTGTGTTTAATTTGGTGACCAAGTGTTTGTACGACCGCAAAAACTACCCAGAATACAAGCAATTACAGGCCTACAGAAAATCACTATTAGCAAACCACAATACCATTGAAGTGACTGATTTTGGTGCGGGATCACGTGTATTCACCTCAAATACCCGAAGCATTTCAAAAATTGCCAAAACGGCCGGCATTTCTGCTAAAAGAGCCGAATTGCTTTTTAGAATTGTCCACTATTTTCAACCTACCACCATTCTTGAAATAGGCACTTCCTTGGGATTGGCGACTTCTGCCCTAGTCTTGGGAAATCCAAAAGCAAAAATCACCACGCTTGAAGGTTGCCCAAACACCCTAGCCACTGCGAAAAAAATAGCTGAAAATTCCATCCCGAAACTTCGGGACCAAATTCCAAATTCCAACATTACATATGTGAATACCGAATTTGAATCCTATTTTAAAACCCTGAAACCTGAAACGTTAAACCTGAAACCTGAAACCATTGACTTGATCTACTTTGATGGAAACCATACCAAACAAGCCACATTGGATTATTTCGACTTATTATTGCCAACCGTCACCAACGATACGGTCTGGATTTTTGACGACATTCATTGGTCGGTTGATATGGAAGCCGCTTGGGAACGCATAAAAAATCATCCAAAAGTGACCGTGACAATCGATACCTTTCAGTGGGGATTGGTGTTTTTTAGAACAGAACAAGAAAAAGAACATTTCACAATACGCTGTTAATTTGCCTCAAAATAGAAACACTTTTGTACTTTAGGCGTCCAAAATTATACCACAATACACCTTTATTTTTATGGCCAATCCACTGATTCACATCCGCAACATTAAACGAGATTTTGTGCTGGGCAATGAAATTGTCTATGTACTCAAAGGCATCGATTTAGAAATAAACAAAGGCGAATATGTGGCCTTGATGGGACCTTCGGGATCAGGAAAATCAACCTTGATGAATTTATTGGGTTGTTTGGACACGCCTACTTCGGGCACTTATATTTTGAACGGAAAAGACGTAAGCCAAATGCACGACGACGAATTGGCTGAAATTCGCAACAAAGAAATTGGGTTTGTATTCCAAACGTTTAATTTATTACCGCGAACTACCGCACTCGACAACGTGGCACTTCCGATGGTGTATGCAGGCTTTCCCAAATCAGAACGCAACAAACGCGCCACTGAGGTATTGACCCAAGTGAATCTTTCGGACCGCATGGATCACCAACCCAACCAATTGTCGGGCGGACAGCGTCAACGGGTTGCCATAGCACGTGCTTTGGTCAATTCGCCTTCGATTATTTTGGCCGACGAACCCACAGGGAATTTGGACAGCAAAACCTCGGTAGAGATCATGAAGTTGTTTGGGGACATTCACGCCCAAGGCAATACGGTAATTTTGGTGACACACGAAGAGGAAATTGCCGCCTATGCCCACCGCGTGATTCGTTTGCGGGATGGATTGATTGAAAGCGACACGAAGACGAGTTGATTGACGATTGTTGATTTTTGATTGTTGATTTTTGATTGCTTCGCCAACTCGAACAAAGATCTCGGGTGTTGATTTTTGAATGTTGATTTTTGATTTAGGCCCCGAAGATTCGGGATGGGATTTAATAAATTGGAATTTTATGAAAATATATACTAAAACTGGCGATGCCGGAACCACTGCACTTTTTGGCGGAACACGCGTAAATAAAGACCACATTCGCATCGAAAGCTACGGTACGGTAGATGAATTGAATTCGTATTTGGGTTTGCTGCGTGATCAATCGATTGACGAAAAACACATTGCTACGCTGCTTGAAATTCAAGACCGTTTGTTTACCATTGGCGCCATAATGGCAACTCCACCAGACAAAGAAACCTTGAAAAACGGGACTGCGAGACTACAAAATTTAGGAATTATAGCGGAAGACATTACGTTTCTCGAAAACGAAATGGACCAGATGGAAAATAGTTTGGCGCCCATGACCCATTTTATTTTGCCCGGTGGCCATCCCACCGTTTCTCATTGTCACATTGCCCGCTGCATTTGCCGTAGAGCGGAGCGTTTGGCGGTGCACCTCAATCAGGTTGAACCCATACATCCGTTGGCCTTGACCTACCTGAATCGTTTGTCGGATTACCTGTTTGTTTTGGCTCGAAAATTATCGGCCGAATTGGGTGCCAATGAAATAAAGTGGATTCCAAGAAAGTAAAAAAAACAGCTGTTTTTAGTCGGATTTTTTCAGGCTAACTCACACATTATTAACGAATTGAAAAATAAATCAACAATTACTTGACTTTTTGAGTAAAAAATTTATTTTTGCATAAAATTAAACACGAACGAAGATGTATTGGACATTAGAATTAGCCTCTTATTTGAGCGATGCTCCTTGGCCAGCTACCAAAGACGAATTGATTGATTATGCAATCAGAGCCGGTGCTCCATTAGAAGTGGTAGAAAACCTTCAATCGATTGAAGACGAAGGTGAAATCTACGAATCGATGGAGGAAATTTGGCCCGATTATCCTACCGACGAAGATTATCTTTGGAACGAGGATGAATATTAAAAAAATTAGTTAAAAACAATTGAAAAGTCTCCTGCGAGGCTTTTTTTTTGCCTAAATTTGACCACTTTAAATTTTACGAAATTACCACCGATATTATGAGTTTCATCAATAACATATTAAAGCTTTTTGTAGGAGACAAATCACAGCAAGATGTCAAAGCCCTTCAAGGAAGTTTAAACAAAGCCTTGGCATTTGAACCCGTTTTACAACAACTTTCGCACGATGATTTAAGAGCCAAAACGGCTGAATTTAAAGCCAAAATCCAAGCCGCTCGCGCCGACAAAGACGCCAAAATTAAGGCTTTAAAAGAAGAAGCCGAAAGCGTAACCGACATTGACCAACGCGAAGACATCTATGCTGAAATTGACGGACTTGAAAAAGAAGCCTACGAAATATCCGAAAAAGTATTGAATGAAATTTTGCCTGAAGCTTTTGCTGTGGTAAAAGAAACCGCCCGTCGTTTTAAAGAAAATACCTCACTTACCGTTACTGCAACCTTTAAAGACCGCGAATTATCAGCGAGTAAAACCTATATTACCTTGAACGGAGACCAAGCCATTTGGGCCAATTCCTGGAACGCCGCCGGAAAAGAAATCACCTGGGACATGGTGCATTATGATGTACAGTTGATCGGTGGAATGGTGTTGCACTCGGGAAAAATCTCTGAAATGCAAACGGGTGAAGGAAAGACCTTGGTAGCAACCCTGCCTTTGTACTTGAATGCCCTTACTGGAAACGGCGTGCATTTGGTAACCGTAAATGATTACTTGGCCAAACGAGACAGCACCTGGAAAGCACCATTATTTGAATTTCATGGTTTAACGGTAGATTGCATTGACAACCACCAACCCAACTCCGAAGGCCGTAAAAAAGCCTACGACGCCGACATTACTTACGGAACCAACAACGAATTTGGTTTTGACTATTTGCGCGACAACATGGCGCATTCACCTGAAGATTTGGTGCAACGCAAACACAATTTTGCCATAGTCGATGAGGTGGATTCGGTATTGATTGACGATGCACGTACGCCTTTGATTATCTCAGGACCAGTGCCGCAAGGGGATCGTCATGAGTTCAATGAATTGAAACCAAAAATCGAAAACTTAGTCAGCTTGCAACGCCAATTGAGTAACGGATTTTTAACCGAAGCCAAGCGTTTGATCAAAGAAGGAAACACCAAAGACGGTGGATTCAATTTGTTGCGTGCCTTTAGAAGTTTACCCAAAAACAAAGCACTCATTAAATTCTTGAGTGAAGAAGGCATGAAGCAATTGTTGCAAAAAACCGAAAACCAATACATGCAGGACAACAACCGTGAAATGCATATTGTTGACGAAGCTTTGTATTTTGTAATTGAAGAAAAAAACAACCAAGTAGAATTGACCGACAACGGAATCAAATTCTTGTCTACCGATACGGATGGCAGTTTCTTTGTATTGCCGGACATTGGTACCGAAATTGCCCGCATCGAAAAAATGAACTTGGACAAAGACGCCGAGGCCGAAGAAAAAGAGAAATTGTTTCAAGATTTTTCGATTAAAAGCGAGCGCATCCATACCCTAACCCAATTGCTTAAAGCGTATACCTTGTTTGAAAAAGACGTGGAATACGTGATCATGGACAACAAAATCTTGATTGTAGACGAGCAAACCGGTCGTATCATGGACGGTCGTCGTTACTCAGACGGATTACACCAAGCGATTGAAGCCAAAGAAAACGTAAAAATTGAAGCCGCTACCCAAACGTTTGCTACCGTTACCCTGCAAAACTATTTCCGTATGTACAGCAAATTGGCGGGTATGACGGGTACTGCTGTAACAGAAGCCGGCGAGCTTTGGGAAATATACAAATTGGATGTGGTTGAAATTCCAACCAATCGTAAAATGTCACGTGATGACAAAGAAGATTTAATCTACAAAACCACTCGCGAAAAATTCAATGCGGTAATCGAAGACGTGACCGAATTATCAAAAGCGGGTCGTCCGGTTTTGATCGGAACCACCTCGGTAGAAATATCCGAATTATTGAGCCGCATGTTGAAAATGCGTAACATTCCGCACAATGTGTTGAATGCCAAAATGCACAAACAAGAAGCGCAAATCGTAGAAGAAGCTGGAAAATCAGGTGTCGTAACGATAGCCACCAACATGGCTGGTCGTGGAACGGATATTAAATTATCGCCCGAAGTAAAAGCAGCTGGAGGTTTGGCTATCATTGGAACCGAACGCCACGATTCTCGACGTGTAGACAGACAGTTGCGTGGACGTGCGGGTCGTCAAGGAGATGTGGGTAGTTCACAATTTTATGTGTCACTTGAAGACAACTTGATGCGTTTATTCGGTTCGGAGCGTGTTGCTAAAATCATGGATAGAATGGGACTCAAAGAAGGCGAAGTAATCCAGCATTCGATGATGACCAAATCAATTGAACGTGCTCAGAAAAAAGTAGAAGAAAACAACTTTGGGGTGCGTAAACGTTTGTTGGAATACGATGACGTGATGAATGCCCAACGGGAAGTGGTGTACAAAAGACGTCGCCATGCTTTGCACGGAGAACGTTTGAAAGTGGATATTGCCAACATGTTGTATGACACCTGCGAAAACATTGTGCGCAACAACAAAAACAGCAACGACTTTAAAAACTTTGAGTTTGAGTTGATCCGTTATTTTGCCATTACTTCTCCGATTTCAGCAAGTGAATTTGAGCGCATGAGCGACAGCGAAATCACCGGTAAAATATATAAAGCGGCCTTTTCATTCTATACTGAGAAAACTGAACGTACGGCGCGTGAGGCGATGCCGATCATCAAAAATGTGTACGAAGATGTGTCCAATCAGTTTGAGCGTATCGTAGTTCCGTTTACCGATGGTATCAAATCTTTAAACGTGGTAACCGATTTGAAAAAAGCTTACGAAACGGGCGGTGTGCAATTGGTTGCCGATTTTGAAAAAAACATCACCTTGGCCATTGTAGACAAAGCCTGGAAAAAGCACTTGCGCAAAATGGACGAATTGAAACAATCGGTTCAATTGGCGGTACACGAGCAAAAAGATCCATTGCTGATTTACAAATTTGAAGCGTATAACTTGTTCAGCAGCATGCTCGATGGGGTAAACAAAGAAGTAATTTCGTTCTTGTTTAAAGGCGATTTGCCACAACAAACGGCGACTCCCGTGCAAGAAGCCAAAAAAGTGAAGGTAAAAGAAAACTACAAAACCTCGAAAGACGAAGTACCCAACAGTGATACCTTGGCCGAACAAAACAGAGAAGCCGGACAAACGCAGGCGCGTCAGGTAACCGAAACCATCGTTCGCGATCAACCGAAAATAAACCGCAATGACAATGTTACGGTAAAACACGTGATGAGCGGAAAAACCGAAACCATGAAATTCAAAAAAGCCGAAAGCCTATTGAATTCAGGCGAATGGGTGATTGTACAAGAGTAAACAGCATTCCCAAAACAGCATCCAATCCTCAGCACTTTGTTGGGGATTTTTTTATGGCGTACTTGAACGGTGAAAAGCCTATCTTTACTTGGAACTTTAAAAAGTAAGACAGATGGCAAAAGGAAAAGACGTACAGAAATCGGCCAAGAAAGAACCGCTCAAAACGGCCAAAGAGAAAAAAGAAGACAAGCGCAATAAAAAACAAAATCCCAAACGGGATTAACGATAAAATCCCGATTACTCGGGATTTTTTTATTCGTCAGGGAAGATTTTTCCGGGATTTAAAATGCGATTCGGATCAAACACCCGCCCGATTTGGTTCATCAGTTCTAGCTGTACTTTAGAAAAGGCAATGTCCATGTAGTTTTTTTGCACATAGCCAATGCCGTGTTCGCCCGAAAGCGTTCCTTTTAGAGAAACTGTCAATTCAAAAATTTCGCGAATACCTCGGGTAACTTGGGTGTTCCAATTGTCGTCTGTCATTTCGCCTTTGATGATGTTGACGTGTAAATTTCCGTCGCCCGCATGCCCATAACACACCGATTGAAAACCATATTTGGCGCCTATGGTTTTAATACCTTCCAACAATTTAGGCAATTCATAACGTGGAACTACCGTGTCTTCTTCTTTGTAAATTGAATTGGCTTTGACTGCCTCAGCCACCGAACGACGCATTTTCCACAAGGCGTTTTTTTGGTCTTCGGTGTCGGCAAAAAGAACCTCGTCAATGTCAAATTGCTCCACTACTCCCATAATTTTTTCGGCTTCTTGAAACAAAATGTCGGGGTAATTCCCATCTACTTCTATCAATAAATGTGCTTGCACTTCGGGTTTTACGGTTACTTGCAACCCTTCTACAAAACGCAACGTCCAATCAATCGCATCGCGCTCCATGAACTCTAACGCACTCGGAACTACTCCTTCACGAAAAATAGCCGATACCGCTTCACAAGCATGCTTAGCCTGATAAAAAGGGACAAGCATCAACACCGTATGGCTATTTTTAGGCAACAATTTCAATACAATTTTGGTGATGATGCCCAAAGTACCTTCGCTGCCCACTAACAGTTGCGTAAGGTTGTAACCTGTAGAATTTTTGAGCGTATTGGCGCCAGTCCAAATGATCTCGCCCGATGGCAATACCACTTCTAAATTGAGTACGTAATCTTTGGTTACGCCATATTTTACGGCACGGGCTCCACCGGCATTCTCGGCAACATTTCCGCCAATCCAACAACTGCCCTGGCTGCTCGGGTCGGGTGGATAAAACAAACCTTTATCGGAAACCGCCTCGCGCAACACTTGGGTAATGACGGCTGGCTCAACGGTGACTTGTAAATTGTTCTCGTCAATTTCTATAATTTTGGCAAAGCGTTCCATACTCAATCCAATTCCCTGATGCACACACAATGCACCGCCACTTAAACCGGTTTGTGCGCCGATGGGAGTTACCGGTGTATAATACTGGTTGGCCAACTGCATAATTTGTGCAATTTCCTGTGTGGTTCCGGGTTTTACCAAAACAGCAGGAGGAAACACAAAATCTTCGGTTTCGTCGTGGCCGTATTGGCGTAAAGTGGATTCATCAACAAACACATAGGCATTGCCTACAATATCTTGGAGTTGTGCAATAAGTTTGGGATTAATTGAATTCATGCTAAAATTTTAGTGTTCCAAATTTATGTATTTTTACAGCACCTATTGCGCAAAAACATGGCTTTATCTAAAAAAAACTCCTCTGCTTTATCTGAAAAAGACGGCGTAGCCATGCCTTCACCCATCAACCCCAAAGTGGCGGCCCAGGTGCAATCCTTGCGCAAAAAAACAATTGCCATTGATCAACTCAGCCAAGACCTTTTGGCGGGAGATATTACTGCCTTGAGTCAAGGAATCACATTGATAGAAAGCACGCAAGCCAAACACCAAGAAATGGCTGCAGCACTCATAAATCATTGTCTTCCCTATGCCAACAAATCGATTCGGATTGGCATTACCGGTGTACCCGGTGTGGGCAAAAGCACCTTTATTGAAGCCTTTGGCAATTACTTAACTAGCCAGGGTAAAAAAGTAGCCGTTTTGGCCGTTGACCCAAGCAGTTCTTTATCGCACGGAAGTATTTTGGGCGATAAAACACGCATGGAAGAATTGGTTAAAAACCCGATGGCGTTTATTAGACCATCGGCCGCAGGAACGACTTTGGGTGGAGTAGCCCGAAAAACTCGCGAAACAATCTTATTGTGTGAAGCCAGTGGCTTTGATACTATTCTCATCGAAACCGTAGGCGTTGGTCAAAGTGAAACCGCGGTGCACAGCCTGGTTGATTTTTTCTTGTTGTTAAAACTATCGGGAGCAGGTGACGAGCTACAAGGCATCAAACGCGGCATAATGGAAATGGCCGATGCAATTGTAATCAACAAAGCCGATGGTGACAACCTCAAAAAAGCACAGTTGGCGCGCGCCGAATTTGCCCGAGCCCTGCATTTGTTTCCCGCAAAATCATCGGGTTGGCAACCCCAAGTACGCTGTTGCAGTGCACTGACACAAGACGGAATTCCAGCCATTGAGCAACTCATAGCCGAATACGTAAACTCAACAAAAGCGAGTGGTTTTTTTGAAGATAAACGCAGCAATCAAAACCAATACTGGATGATGGAAACCATTCAGGAACAACTAAACCTTCATTTCTTTAGCAATCCCGAGCGCATGGCCTTAGTTGAATCCTACAAAAAAGCGGTCATGCAAAACAAGATTTCTCCTTTTGAAGCCGCTCAAAAAGTGTTGGCACACTATTTTTCTTCCTAATTTATTTCTTGGCCGATTTATACTCTGCTTCCATATTTCGGATGATGTCTTTGATTTGCTCTGAGCCAATTTTCTTGGCTTTGATCACTTTATTTTTATCCAAGATATAAATCACAGGCGTAGAATACACATCATATTTTTCGCGAATATTATTCAAGTGAACCGGGTCATAGAGGTTGATCCAATCCAATTTGTGCTCAGCAATGTACTTTACATATTTCTCGTAATCGTATTGGGTATACACCGAATATACTTTTACGTCTTTTTTATCTTTTAAAAACTGGTGGTATTCGTCTAAAATCTTGGGCACTTCGGTTTGGCAATGGCCACAATCTACATCCCAAAACAACAGAATCAAATAATCGGCTTGTATGTCATGCAATTTGACGTACATCTTTTCGAGTTGCGCCTGATGGGCATAATACAAGGTGGTAAGCTCCTCGCTAGTAGTAGCTTTATCAAATCCCATTGGGCCTATTTGCGGATGGCTTTCGGGCTTTATCATATACAAATTTGGAGCCACAGCGCCCATTAGTAGCGGCTTCATTTTATTGCTGCGCTCCACGATTTTATCGACTACAGTTTCGTCTTCATAAATACCTTTGGCCTTGCCGGTCTTGAAATAGGTATCGGCCAGGTGAACAAACACTTGATCAAAGCCCATAATTTTGGACGTTTCGTAGGTATAAATAAAATGGCCTAAAAGCATTTTATAAAATGTGGTTTCAGGTTTCATTTTTATTAAGATTCGATCGAGTTCTACCGAGACCGAGTCGGGATGACGCACCACCACATTGTCTAAATAGGTATTGAGTTTGGTCGCAAAAAAAGGATTACGCAACATGCCATCGTCTTGAAAATCGACCCCGTCCCAGTAGTGTTTTTTAAAATAGCGATACACGGCTATGCTATCGGGACGTCCGTTTGAAGCTTTGGGAATGTCTTTGAGTAATTTATCTCGTTTTAAATTCAAGACGGCAGCCACATAACTGCCTTTGTTTTGCTCCAAAAAATGCTCCTCATAGGTAGAAATCGCGGCCGCAATGGCTTTTTGTTTGGTTGACACCAGCTCCGTAGAGTCTTTTTTGATTCTCCCACGTGCCGCTTGTTTAGTCGATTCTATTTCCCGATTTTGGTCACTGATAAATCGG
>JAGNTC010000181.1 GCA_017987725.1 Flavobacterium sp. | reverse complement strand
GTATTCTAAAGTGCCTAAGGCGTGCTCAGCATGTTCGGCATGGAATAAAGGAGCCAAATAGTGATTTAACCAGGTGCTGCCGGGTAAATTAATCGCTCCGCCAATTGCGGCTAATATGGCCAAAACAATCAACGGGAAAGTAATTAAAGCCGGGCTTTCGTGCAAGTGTTTTTCTTGCTCCTCGGTTCCGCGGAACGTGGTAAAAAAGGTCAAGTACATCAATCGAAACATATAGAATGCCGTCATGATCGAGGCCACCGAACCCACTACCCAAAGGGCAATGTTGTGGTGAAACGCGGTAAGTAAAATTTCATCTTTGGACCAAAAACCAGCCAAAGGAAATATTCCGGCAATAGCTAAACTCGACACCAACATGGTCATGAAGGTAATGGGCATCGCTTTTTTCAAGCCTCCCATGTTACGCATGTCTTGTTCGCCGTGCAAGGCGTGAATCACAGATCCAGAACCCAAGAACAAACAAGCTTTAAAGAAGGCGTGTGTGATTACGTGAAAAACAGCCACTTGGTAGGCGCCTAAGCCCAAGGCCAAGAACATCAATCCCAATTGTGATACGGTAGAATAGGCCAATACTTTTTTGATGTCATTTTGAAACAAGCCAATCGTAGCCGCCAATAAGGCTGTGGCCGCGCCAACAATGGCAATAATGGTTTGAACTTCGGGTGCCAAATCAAATAAGAAATGCAAGCGAGTGACCATAAAGATTCCTGCAGTTACCATGGTAGCCGCGTGAATTAAGGCCGAGACCGGTGTTGGTCCTGCCATCGCGTCGGGCAACCACGTATACAACGGAATTTGTGCTGATTTTCCACAAGCACCTATAAACAAAGCAAAAGCGGCTATAGATAATAAAGTTGAAGGAGTTCCTCCGGCTAAGGCAGTTTGCAATCCGGCAAAATCAAGGGTTGAAAATAAACTACCTAAAATAAAGATGCCAATCAACAAACCTAAATCGCCAATTCTGTTCATGATGAATGCTTTCTTTGCCGCATCATTGTAGTCTTGGTTGCTGTGCCAAAATCCGATGAGTAAATACGAACACAAGCCCACGCCTTCCCAACCAATAAACATCACCACTAAGTTGCTTCCTACCACCAAGGTGATCATGAAAAATACAAAGAGGTTCAAATAGGCAAAGAACTTGTGCATGTTCTCGTCCTCGTGCATGTAACTGATGGAATA
Organism: Flavobacterium sp.; assembly: GCA_017987725.1. GTDB lineage: Bacteria > Bacteroidota > Bacteroidia > Flavobacteriales > Flavobacteriaceae > Flavobacterium. The sequence goes on along the minus strand of JAGNTC010000181.1, from coordinate 2,437 downwards.
CAAATGAATCAGCGAACCAATTCCGGTAACAAACAACAACCACAAAATAGAAAGCTGATCGAAAAGTAAACCAAAATGAATTGAAATCGACTGCAATTGAATCCAATCAAAAAGTGGAATGGAGGACGATTTTCCGGTGGATTGTAGATCGATAAAAAACAATACGCTCACTACAAATGAAGTGACAACCGCTAGTGTTCCCAACACACCTGAACCTGTTTTTCCCAATTGTTTTCCGAAAAAAACATTGAGTAAAAATCCGGCGAAAGGAGCTAATACTAGTACTAAGGCTAATGAAGTATCCATAGAAAATTATCCTTTTAAATTTTTTAAATTGTCAATGTCGATTGAGCCCAGGTTTCGGAAAATCGACACCAAAATGGCCAATCCTACGGCAACTTCGGCCGCTGCTACTGCCATAGAGAAGAATACAAATACTTGTCCTTCTGCATCTTGGTGATAGGTTGAAAAAGCCACGAAAAGTAAATTGACGGCGTTTAACATGATTTCTATCGACATAAACACAATGATGGCATTTCGGCGATACAGTACGCCAAACACCCCGATACAGAACAAGATGACACATAAAAATAGGTAGTTCTCGATTCCGATTTGATTCAAGATATTATTCATATTACTTTCCTGATTTTTCTTTTTTAGACAACAACACTACGCCGATCATGGCTACTAACAACAAAATAGAAACGTATTCAAACGGGAGCATGTATTCGTTGAGCAACACATTCCCCAATACTTTGGTCGATTGGTAATCTACTCCAGTTGAATCATAATCGCCCACAATGGGTTTTGAATTGATGAAAATGGCCAACAAAACCAAGCACATCACACAAAACAACACCACTGCGGCCAATCGGGTCACGCGGGGTTTGTGCACTTCGTCTTCTTTGTTCAAGTTCATCAACATCAAGGTGAATAAAAACAAAACCATGATGGCTCCAGTATACACAATAAAGTTTACGATACCCAAGAATTGTGCATTGAGCAACAAATAATGTCCAGTAATGGAGGAGAAACAGATGACCAAATAAATGGCGCTGTGGATTGGATTTTTAGTAAAAATGGTTAAAAAGGCTGTCGCTAAAGTGATGGCCGATAACACGCAAAATAAGAGTAAAAATGTAGTCATTAATTGGCGTTTTTGAGTTGAGCATTTTGCATGGCCATATCCAAAGGCATGACTAATTTGTCTTTCCCGAAAATAAAATCTTCGCGGTCATAACTGGCTGGAACCAATACTTTTGAGGTGGTCAAATAAATTGCATCTTTGGGACATGCTTCTTCGCATAAGCCACAAAAAATACAACGCAACATATTGATCTCATAGATTTCGGCGTATTTCTCTTCGCGGTATAAATGCAACTCTTCTTTTGTGCGTTCGGCGGCTTTCATGGTAATCGCTTCTGCAGGACAAGATAACGCACACAAGCCACAAGCCGTACAGTTTTCACGTCCTTGCTCGTCGCGTTTGAGCATGTGCTGGCCGCGGTATACGGGGCTCATTTCGCGCACTTGTTCCGGATATTGAATGGTTACTTTTCGGGTAAACAAATGCTTGATGGTAATCCACAAGCCTTTGATTATCGCGATCAAATACAGGCGCTCTAAAAAAGTCATTTCCTTGTTGGAAACTTGTTTTTTACGACCGGATAAGGATATTGTTTCTAGTGCAGTCATTGATTTGTTTTCTATTAAACTTTACTAATTGATTTGGATTAAAAGCCTAAATAGGCTGCAATTTCATGGCGCAATAACACGATTCCTGTAATTACGATATTGGCAATGGACAAGGGAATTAAAATACGCCAGCCCAGGTGCATCAATTGGTCGTAACGGAATCTTGGAATGGTCCAACGCACCCACATGTAGAAAAAGATGAATCCACATATTTTGGCAAATAAAACTGCAATTCCTATAATATTAGCCAAGTTTACACCCCAGTGGGTTACCGCCCATTCCATTCCTGGGTAGTTGTATCCACCAAAAAATAGCACAGCTAATATGGTGGCTGAGATAAACATATTGGCGTATTCGGCAAACAAATAAAAGCCCATTTTCATGGAGGAATATTCGGTGTGGTATCCGCCAATCAACTCGGATTCGCACTCGGCCAAATCAAAGGGAGTTCGGTTGGTTTCAGCAAAAGCACAAATCAAAAAGATTAAAAACGAAAGCGGTTGGTAAAACACATTCCAGTGCAAGCCCGATTGTTGCACGGAAATTTCTTTCAAGCTCAAGGTTCCGGTCATCATCAACAACGCAATCATAGACAAGCCCATGGCCACTTCGTACGAAACCATTTGCGAGGCTGCACGTACGGCGCCCATCAAGGAAAATTTATTATTAGATGCCCAACCACCAATCATGATGCCATAAACCCCTACCGATACTACGCCAAAGATGTACAACAAAGAAACGT
>JAGNTC010000180.1 GCA_017987725.1 Flavobacterium sp. | reverse complement strand
GCCTAAAATGGCTGATAAAGGCCCTGTCATCACATCGGCACCAATTTTAGCACAGTTGATGATGTGCATCGTGTTACGAACAGAAGCCGCTAAAATTTCGGTTTCAAAACCGTAATTATCATAAATCAAACGAATTTCTTCGATCAAATTCAAGCCGTCGGTCGAGATGTCGTCCAAGCGTCCAATAAATGGGGAAACATAGGTAGCTCCAGCTTTGGCAGCCAACAAAGCTTGTCCAGCCGAAAAAACCAAGGTAACATTCGTGCGAATACCGCGGTCAGAAAAATATTTACAAGCCTTTACGCCTTCTTTGGTCATTGGTAATTTCACCACAATTTGCGGATGCAATTCGGCCAATTCCTCTCCTTCGCGGATCATGCCATCGTAATCAACCGCAATTACTTCGGCACTGACATCACCGGTTACAATAGTGCAAATGTCAACGTAGTGTTTCAAGATGTTGTCGGTTCCGGTAATGCCTTCTTTGGCCATCAAAGACGGATTGGTTGTTACACCATCTAGTACGCCTAAGGCTTGGGCTTCGGCAATTTCAGTAAGGTTGGCAGTGTCAATAAAAAATTTCATATGGATATATTTAGTTGTGTTTTACGTTTTCAAGCGCTCAAAATTACAATTTATAATGATTCATGAGCAGGCGTTCGTAGATTTTATCGGGCAAAATGCGTTTCAAAACCACGGAGAATTTTTGCATAAACGAACCTACTTTGTAATGTATTTTGGGCGATGGCGTTTGGATAATTTTATACACAGCTTCAGCCATTTGCAAGGGATTGCTCCCAGAATCGACGTGCTCGTTGAGTAAGGCCAAGGTTTTTCCGTAAGAAGTTGCATAAGCAGATACCATTTGCACCGGAGCATGAAAACGATTGGTGGCAATATTGGTGGCAAAATCTCCCGGCGCTACATTGGTAATCTGAATTCCAAAGGGCTTAACTTCCATACGCAACGATTCAGTAATGAGTTCAAGTGCACCTTTAGAAGCTGAATAAATTGATCGATACGGCAATCCCATATAGCCGGCTATCGAAGTAATGTTGATGATCAGTCCTGATTTTTGGTTTCGCATGTGTGGCAAAACAGCTTGCATAACGGCAATTGGACCAAAAAAATTGGTGTCAAAATTGGCCTTCATTTCGTGTTCGGGAAGTTCTTCTAAGGGGCCGGTAATGCCCACGCCAGCATTATTTATAAGCACATCAATTCCTTTGTATTTGGCAACAACTTCATCAACCACACGCTGAATGCTATGGCTATCTTGAACCTCTAGGGTCAATAGTGGAAACAATGGATTGGGATACTTGCTGGGTGTGCGGCTGGTGCCAATAACTTTGTATCCTTTGTCATGCAAAAAGGTGCCAATGGCTTTGCCTATGCCCGATGAAGCGCCGGTTATGAGAACTACTTTTTGATAAATCATGGGTAAAAAATGAGCTGCAAATATAGGTGAAAATCCTGGGTGATACTTGAAAATAAATAGGCAAAGGAAGCGCTAAAAACAAAAAAATCTTCCAACAGGAAGATCTAATATTGTATTTCTAAAAAAAGGCAAGCGACCTACATCGCACCGCTACAACCATATACCTTTGCTATGTTCCCATCCTGGAGGATTCTACAGGAGCTGGTCGTGTAGGACTTGCCGCTGCAAATATAAGTGTAATTTATATTTTTGCAAGAGTAAAATGGATATTAATTTGTATTGTATATTGCAGCTCAAAATTTAGTCCTATGAAATATTATAACCTACTCACTTTCACAATTATAGCGCAGCTAATTTCTTCTTGTGGCCCGAGTAAAGCCGAAAAAGAAAGCTATTTTAGTTTTGATGTGGAACGCATGAAAACACAATGTACTGCAGGTGAAAATGTTGAAATTACTGTACTCAATGCCAAATCAAAAACGATTGACAGTGTGGTATATTACCTGAACGATCAAAAAGTAAAATCAGCCAAAGCATTGAATTCGTTTGCTTTGCCTATTGTGGCTAATAAATTGGGCTACCAAAACCTCAAGGCGCAAATATATTTTGAGAATGATTTTGCCGAGATCAATAGCCGAATCGAGGTGGTTTCAAGTAAAATTCCTGCCTTTAAAACCTACAAAATTATAAACACCTATATGCACGATACACTTTCGTTTACCGAAGGCTTGGAGTTTTACCGCGATACCTTGTATGAAAGCACAGGACAAAAAGGCGCTTCACACTTGCGTTCATACGATTACAAAACCGGAAAAGTATTCCGTCAAATTAACTTAGAAGGCGATTATTTTGGCGAAGGCATTACCGCAATTAACAACCAATGGTTTCAACTCACTTGGCAATCGAATGTGGGATTTATTTATGATGCTAATTCGTTTAAAAAAATCAAAACTTTTACCTACGACAAACCCATTGAAGGCTGGGGAATGACCAATGATGGCCAATCCATTTACCAATCAGACGGTACCGAAAAAATTTGGAAAATGAATCCGTCTACCCAAAAAATGGACGATTACATTAATGTGTATACCAATACCAATAAAATAAAATCAATCAACGAATTGGAATGGATTGAAGGAAAAATTTATGGTAACATCTGGCAAAAAGACGCCATCGCTATCATCAATCCTAGCACAGGAGAAGTAGAAGGTGTATTGGATTTGTCGGGCTTGCGTTCTCAAGTTAAAAATGCAGCAGCCGAGGTATTAAACGGAATTGCCTACAATGCCAAAACAAAAACCCTGTTTGTTACCGGAAAAAATTGGGACAAGCTTTTTGAGATCAAAGTCTTGAATTAATTATTCCCAAAAAATAAAGCATAAAAAAAACCGAGCCAATGGCTCGGTTTTTCTATGGAATAAAACGTGAATTAGTCTTTTTGTGATTTAACAGCTAAGCTGTAAATTACTAAACCAAATCCGATTTTGTTGATGGCATCAGCAATGTTGTAAGCAACATCTACGTTACCTTTTCCTAAAATACTAGTGTACCATCCGTCAGTACCTAACATGTATCCTAATGGATAGATAGCCCATCCAACTAATACGAACCAGCATAAGATTTTGTGAGCTGACAATACATTTCCACCTGCAGTTGCTGCTAATTTAGAAGCCTCACCCATCCAGATTTCATATACGATAGCGAAGTAAGCAATACCAGAAACTAAGCCCCACATCCAAGCGTTAGCTTGATCTACTGCTTCTCCAAAGTAACCTGTTACTAACATGATTACAGAATAGAAAATCATTTTCCACAATAGGTTTTGTTTTGCACCAGCAACTTTAAGGATCAAGTAAAACTCAAGACACATCAAAGGCACAGTCAAAATCCAATCCACATAACGGAAGAAAGTTGGAGATTCTTGGAAAGCTGCCCAATAATCTCTCATGTAGAAATAGTGAACCGCTGCAATGAAGGTAATTAAACCCGATACCAATACAGAAGTTCTCCACTTTTTGTCAAATTGACTCAATGACAAAAAGAAAAAGGCTGAAGCAGCCATCATAGCCATACAGCCAACAAAGAAAGTAAATCCTACATAATCAGTAGGCAACATTTTCGAAATTAACGAAGTAAATAAAGAAAAGTTTGTCATAATAAATAAAAATTAAATTGGTTAAAAAAATTGGTTAATTAGATTGTTTAATTAATGTTTAAGCGAATATAGAAAACATTAAACAA
>JAGNTC010000179.1 GCA_017987725.1 Flavobacterium sp. | reverse complement strand
CTTTTTTTAAATTTGGCATCCAAAAGTAGCTATTAATTAGCAAAAAATCAATTTCAGAAAAGACAATTTTATCCATGACTGCACAAAACTATAACGTTATCGGACTAATGTCGGGAACTTCGCTCGACGGAATTGATTTGGCACAGCTTTCATTTAGTTTTTCAGCCGGAAAATGGACCTATGCAATTGGCGCTACGGCTACCGTTCCTTACACCTCAGCTTGGATTGACCAGCTCAAAATGGCAGTTGATTTTACTCCTGCGCAATTGACTGAATTAAACACAAAATACACCCAGTTGCTCGGTACCACTATTTTTGATTTTATCGCACAAAACCAACTTAGCCAAATAGATGCGGTTTGTTCACATGGCCATACCATTTTGCATCAACCCCAAAACGGATTTACGCTGCAGATTGGCAATTTGCCCGAACTCGCCGAATATTGCCAACAGAAAGTAGTGTGTGATTTTCGGGTACAAGATGTGCAATTGGGCGGTCAGGGCGCGCCACTGGTGCCTATTGGCGATCGCTATTTGTTTGCCGATTACAACTACTGCTTGAACTTGGGTGGGTTCTCGAATATTTCATACGAGCAAAATGGCCAACGCTTGGCTTTTGACATCTCTGCGGTCAATACAGTGCTCAATTTTTATGCCGCTCAACAAGGCTGGAACTACGATGATAGGGGGTCATTTGCCCAATCTGGCACTTTACATGGACCACTTTTTGAAGCCTTGAACGCACTGCCCTACTACCAACTTTCACCCCCTAAATCATTGGGATTTGAGTATGTAAAATCCACCTTATTGCCGTTGATTGATTCATTTGCCATTGATACGGCCAGTAAAATGCACAGTTTTACCGAACATGTGGCTTTTCAAATTGCCCAGGCTTTGCCGACACAATCGGGCAACATGCTCGTAACAGGCGGTGGCGCTTACAATGATTTTTTAATTCAACGGATGAAACATTATCTACCCTATGTGCAGATAGAAATTCCCAGCCAAAAAACCATCGAATACAAAGAGGCCTTGATTTTTGGGCTATTGGGTGTGCTGCGTTTGCGCAACGAAATCAATGTATTGCATTCGGTGACGGGAGCCCGTAAAGACCATTGTGCGGGTAAGGTTTTTGAATGAGATGAAAAGATGAGAGACGAATAGATAAGAGAAAACAATTTTTTTTGGTTACTTTCGTTTTCAAATAAATGAGTCACATGGCGGCGCTTACTGAACTATCAAATAAAAAAAAATCGATCGTACTCACTAGCCTTTTATTTGCGCTACTATTCCTGCTATTTTACCTTTTAAAATTTTCAAATAACACCCCTATTTCTCTTTTGGAAGGCGGTGGCGGCGGTGGAGAAGTAGCCGTGAATTTTGGTGACAGCGAATTGGGTTCGGGTAATAATTTTACTTCAGAAGAAGCCGTTACTTCGGCAGCAGCCACACCCGAAGAGTCATTAGAAGACGAGATATTGACCCAAGAAAACACAGCCGAAACGGCAATTATCCCCGAAACTCAAACGGCCGATAAACCCAAAAAAGTAAGCGAGCCTAAACCGGTAGTCAAATCAGAGCCCAAACCTTCTAAATCAACCGCCGATGCCTTGTCGAGTATGCTCAATGGATCTAATTCGGGCGATGGAAATGACAAAACAGCTGGCAATAAAGGCAAAAACAATGGCGATAAAAACGCATCGGGCTACAATGGTGGCGGCGGATCGGGTACCGGAAGTGGTGGTGGAAACGGAAGTGGCCAAGGCATAGGATCCGGAAGTGGCTACGGCAGTGGTTCTGGTAGTGGCAGCGGAAACGGAAACGGCAACTATCAATTGGGCAACCGCAAAGCACTCAACAAACCCAAACCCAATTATACGTGTAACGAACAAGGGATTGTAGCCGTGCAAATTTCGGTAGATCAAAACGGAACGGTTATTGCAGCCAATCCTGGCATACGCGGCACTACCAACGCAGCAAAATGTTTACTCGAACAAGCCAAAATTGCCGCCATGAATACCAAATGGCAAGCTGATCCAGCTGCGCCCAGCAAGCAAGTGGGGAAAATCATTTACAGCTTCAATCTTACCGAATAGCACACACCCATGAATTACCAAGAAACGGTACAATGGCTTTTTGCGCAATTACCCATGTACCAGCAACAGGGCGCCATCGCCTACAAAGCCGATTTGCATAATACCTTACTTTTGGCAGAATACTTAGGGAATCCTGAAAAAAATTTATGTTGTATTCATGTAGCAGGCACCAATGGCAAAGGATCAACTTCGCATCTCTTGGCTTCGGTATTGCAAGAAGCTGGGTATCAAGTGGGCTTGTACACCTCGCCTCACTTGAAGGATTTTCGAGAGCGAATTAAGATCAACGGAAACTTCATCGAAGAAGAGTATGTCACTGCCTTTGTAGCCCAACACCAAACCTTTTTTGAATACCAAGACTTGAGTTTTTTTGAAATGTCGGTGGGCTTGGCGTTTGATTATTTTGTGCACAACAAAGTAGATATTGCCATTATCGAAGTGGGCATGGGCGGCCGTTTGGACGCTACGAATATTATCAAACCACTATTGTCAGTGATTACTAATATTGGCTTGGACCACACCGCGTTTTTGGGAAATACGATAAAGGAAATTGCTGGAGAAAAAGCAGGCATTATCAAAGCAAAAACACCGGTAATTATTGGACAATATACAACGGAAACAAAAGCGGTTTTTACCGATAAATCCCGCAGCGAAAATGCCCCGATTTACTTTGCAGCCGATACTACAAAAACGCCTCCAGCCTGCGGGTTGTTGGGAAATTACCAAAAATACAATACCAAAACAGCCTTAACTGCATTACGCGTATTACACAACCAATCCAACTTTATAATCCCGGAATCGGCAATTCGTGATGGATTTATGAATGTGGTGGCCAATACAGGATTGCAAGGCCGCTGGCAGCAATTGGGAACCAATCCCAAAATTATAGCCGATACAGCACACAATTACGATGGATTGCTCGAGGTGATGAATCAGCTGGGCGAGGAAAAATTTACTCAATTGCATTTGGTAATTGGGATGGTCAATGACAAAGACCTAGACGGAATTTTGCCTTTATTCCCCAAAAATGGGCAGTATTATTTTTGCAAACCCAATTTGCCTCGGGGTCTTGATGCCGAAATTTTAGCAACAAAAGCGACTGCGTTTGGACTTATTGGAGAAGTATACAATTCGGTTTCAGCGGCTTATGTTGCTGCACGCAAAAATGCCGCCATTACTGACTTCATTTACGTGGGCGGCAGTACATTTGTAGTAGCAGAAATTTTATAATTTTTTTATCCTTTTGTTTGCAAAAACCGAAAACTCGCTTATATTTGCACTCGCAATAAGAAACACTACAAAGTAGTAATTGATTGTGCAAGGGCGATTAGCTCAGTTGGTTCAGAGCATCTGGTTTACACCCAGAGGGTCGGGGGTTCGAATCCCTCATCGCCCACAAAAAGTCGAAACGAGAGTTTCGACTTTTTTTATGCCCCTACGCGTCGAAAATTCATTTTCGTAAGCGGCTGGGGTATAAAAAAAACCAACTTGGCTGCAAGTTGAGACTTTTTGTGAAGGCTCCCCCTCTGGGCTCAACGCAGTTAATCCCGAACTTTCCTTATGAGCTAAAGCTCAAAATACCTTAAGCC
>JAGNTC010000178.1 GCA_017987725.1 Flavobacterium sp. | reverse complement strand
GCCCTATCAACTGACAATTTTGCTTAAAAAAAATGCAAGCATTGTCAGGCTGGCATTTGTAGAAGGGATGCTGTATTAATTTTGTGCAGGCGCAGCTGGGGTTGCTGGAGCAGGTGTTGCTGGAGCAGCAGGTGTAGCTGCTTTAGGCGCTACTGGTTTTGGTGCATCTGCATCAATTTTGTCAATTATTTTGGAGTCATTGTCACTCAATACACCCGTAAAACTCATGCTTGATAATAGGATTAACAAGATTAATATAGTGGCTAATGTCCAAGTGCTTTTGTCTAAAAAGTCGGTTGTTTTTTGCACACCACCCATCATTTGTGATCCACCCAATGACGAAGACAAGCCGCCTCCTTTAGGGTTTTGTACCATAATGACAATGATTAATAAAAAACAAACAATAGTGATTAAAACTAAAAAAATCGAAAATGTATTCATGACTACTCGTGTTTATTGTAATTCTTTTATTTGTAAAATTCGGTCTGCAAAGAAACTACTTTTTTCTGGATATTTCAAAATTAATATTTCATAGGCCTGAATCGCTTTTTGGTATTTTTTTTGTTCCAAATAGACCTTGGCCAAGGTTTCAGTCATCAAAAACGAAGGGTCTTCGGGTTTGTCTGCTGCTAAAATTGTACTTTCCTTTTGCGGTTGTACAGGTGGAATTTTGGGATTTGACTCGATAAATTTGTCAATGAGTTCCAATTTATCAGTCAGTGCCGAAGTTGTTTTTGGCTCATTCTCCCGAATGATGGGTTGTATTTTTGCCAGTTGCAACCATTCTTGAAAGGAATGTTTTTCAGAAGAAGAAAAGGCCAATGGCGCACCTATAGGTTCAATTGCTTCAGTATGTTCGGCTGGCGCGGCATTTGATATCGAGGTGAGTATAGAGCTTTCGAGCGTGTTTTCTCGTATGGCTAATGTTGGAACAACCACTTCGCTGTCCGTTACATCCATGGCCAAGAGCTCTTTGGCTTTTTGGTCGTGTAATTGTCTGTGAACTGCAGTAAAGGTATTCGAAGTAATAAAATCAAACAAGACGGCTCGGTCAGTGGTACAAGCGGCGGTGTTTTTGAGTTGTTGGTTGTATTTAAAACTACTTTGGTTATAAAGCCCTTTTAAATACAAGGCTCGTGCAGATTGAAAATACGGAAACTCCTGCACAATTTGCTCCAAGGCATCGGTATGCTTGTCTTGAATTGCATGTGGTTTGTGGAGTAAATAAGTAAATTCTGTTGCGTTCAAAATGCGAATATTAGGTTACCATTTGGCCAACGACTCGTTGAAAATATCTTGTGTAATGCGTTCAAAAATTTCATCCAGACCGGCAGTCAATTTTGCACCAACCAATTGTTCTGATCCTTCGTAATCATAAAAAAACGAAAAGCGTTTTTCAAAATTGTCGCTTTCTTTGTTTTTGTTGGTAAACCGGACGTTAACCGCTATGGTTAATCGGTTTTGTGCGGCGCGTTGGTCGGCGGTTGCCGTAGTAGGACTGATGCGGTAATCGACAATTTCGCCTTCGTAGACTAAATCGCCATTCGCGCTGATGAGGTTTAAACTCGTTTGGTTTTGGATCAGGTTTTGCAAGCGTTGGGTAAACGTGCGTTCAATGCCGGGCTCAATCAAGGGCGCGTTATTTTGAAAGTAATTCACTTGAAAGGTACTGGCGTCAATTTTTCCTGTACCCGTAAAATTGTATACGGAACAGCTGTTGCTTATCAAAACAAGAAAAAGTAATCCAATATAGGTGAAGGTAACTTTCATTTTGGTCAATAAAAATCCAAAGATATTCTTTTTCCGTTTAGTTGTTTTCATAAAATCAATTCGGCGATTACAAATCAAATTGTTTGATTTTTCGGTACAAGGTGCGTTCAGAAATGCCCAATTCATCAGCAGCGGCTTTGCGTTTGCCTTTGTTTTTTTCTAACGATTTTTTGATGAGCTCAATTTCTTTTTGCTCCAATTTAAGTACTTCTTCCTCTTCGATGGTTTCGGCCAACAAATAATTGTCTTCGGTATCGTCAAAATGAGAGGGAGTATTGGACTTGGCAATTACTTCGGTGCGCGGCGATTCTTCAAAACTGATTTCGTTGTCCAACGATTGATTGCCGTATATTTTTTGAATCAAATTGGGATTGATGTCTTGCGTTTTGGAGGCGCCATTTTTCATCAATTCCAAGGTGAGTTTTTTCAAATCATTCAAGTCGCTTTTCATGTCAAAGAGCACTTTGTATAAGATGTCGCGTTCGGTGCTGAAATCACTGTCTGATTTTTTTCCGCTAATTACCGAGGGTAAATTGGTTCCTTCTTGGGGCAAATAGGAAAGCAAGGTTGCGCCGCTAATGTCGCGTTGGGTTTCTAAAACCGAAAGTTGTTCGGCCACGTTGCGCAGCTGACGAATGTTTCCGGCCCAACGAAATTTTTGCAAAACGGCTACGGCTTGCTCGTCTAGTTTTAAGGGCGGCATTTTGTATTTATGGGCAAAATCGGCGGCAAATTTTCGGAACAACAAGTGAATATCGTCTTTGCGTTCGCGCAAGGGCGGCAATAAAATTTCAACTGTGCTCAATCGGTAATAGAGGTCTTCTCTAAATTTTCCTTTGGAAATGGCGTCGAGCAAATTTACGTTGGTGGCCGCCACGATGCGCACATTGGTTTTTTGCACTTGTGAGGATCCTACCTTAATGAATTCTCCGTTTTCGAGCACCCGCAACAAACGCACTTGGGTGGTAAGCGGCAATTCGCCTACTTCGTCCAAGAAAATGGTTCCGCCGCTGGCTACTTCAAAATAGCCTTCTCGGGTGTTGGTAGCGCCGGTAAACGATCCTTTTTCGTGGCCAAATAGTTCGCTGTCAATCGTGCCTTCGGGAATGGCACCGCAGTTTACCGCGATGTATTTGCCGTGTTTGCGGTGCGAGAGTGAATGAATGATCTTCGGAATATTTTCTTTTCCCACGCCACTTTCTCCGGCGACCAATACGCTGATGTCGGTGGGTGCCACTTGAATTGCTTTCTCGATCGCGCGATTGAGTTTGGGATCGTTTCCAATAATTTCAAATCGCTGCTTAATGGCTTGAACACTTTCCATAATCCGTTTGTTTAATTCATTGAGGAATAATCAACCGTTTTTCCAATTAAGGTTCCGCTGGTACAGTGCGTGATGTATACGTTTACAAATTCACCAACTTGATATAGTTCTTTTGGAAAAACCACTACTAAATTTTGTGAGTTGCGACCAGCCCAATCGGCCGTTGATTTTTTGGATTCTTTTTCGATCAACACTTCTACTGTTTTGCCCACAAATTCTTGGGTTCTGAAGGCGCTGTGTGTGCGTTGCAAATCGACTATTTCTTGCAAACGGCGCAATTTGGTTTCTTCGGGCACGTCGTCTTCCATTTTTCTTCCTGCCAAAGTTCCTGGTCGTTCTGAATAGGCATACATGTAGCCAAAACTGTATTTTACCTCTTCCATCAGGCGCAAGGTATCTTGGTGATCGGCTTCGGATTCCGTCGGGAACCCGGCGATCATGTCTTGGGTAATGCTACACTGGGGAATGATTTGGTGAATTTTGGCAATCAAGGCCAAGTATTCCTCTCGCGTATGTAAACGGTTCATCTCTTTCAGGATGCGGTCGCTACCCGATTGAACAGGCAAGTGAATGTGCTTGCACACATTAGCGTATTTAGC
>JAGNTC010000177.1 GCA_017987725.1 Flavobacterium sp. | reverse complement strand
GGCTTGTTCTTGCAAACGCGGATTTTTCAAAAAATGTTGGTGATTGGAAATGCCAATTTCACGCAAGGTTTCGGCGCCAAATTGGTATTTACCCATATAGCCCAACGAATTGATTTTGTGGTATTTGCCTTGTGATTCTTTGAATGCCAATGCTTCCTTGAAACCAATAAAAAATTTAGCGGTATAAGGTGTTGTTGCTGTTTGGTATTCGTGTGGATTGAGGGAAGGAAATAAGTAAGCGGATTGCGACTTAATTAATTCAGATTTGGTGTAATTTCTACTGGGAATAAAGGTGTTAAATCCAGAGGTAAAATAGAGAATTGTTACAAAGACTACGGTTATAAATGCCCATCTTTTTATCATACATTGTTTTTCTTCTCGGCTGTCACCCAGAGAAATTTCTACGGGCCAAATATACAACAAATAGTATAAATCTGACAATCAATCAGTTAAACTTATCTAAAAATAGAAAGCATAGAAAGCAGTTCGTCCCGAGCCCCTGAATTCAATAGTGGGAGCTGGAATTTTAATGGTGTTAAAAACGGAGCAAATGGTCTTCACTACATGCGATTTGGTTTTAATACGAGACAAATCTACATCCAAACTGAGGTAAACTTGACGCGTGCGAGCCGAGGGAGGTAAACTAGAAATAGGCGATAATTCATTGGCCGATAACATGCCTTCTGCCCCATAGCCCAAAGCCAAATTAAGCCAAGCAGGAATCGTTTTGGTTTTTATAAACGACTGCAGGTTGACCGAAAGCCAATGTGTTTGGCCGTTGTAATCTTTGAGGATTTGTTCTTGCAAGGAAGAGCCCAAAACATCCGGGCGTTGTGATGCTAATGCCGTGGTATGAAACGAATATTTGGGGATAATGCGCTGCTCCTTCCAACACAATTCTTGCGAAACATAGAGGGCCGTACCAGCAGCATTGGCCGCCACATCTGACCAAGAGGCACCCCATTGGGCCGAATACCCATCCATAATTTCTACAGCGCTAAGAAAGGCAAAACCATAGGTGGCACCATAGAGTAATTGATCTTTTTTAGAAACGCCGCTCCAAGCCAAGGCTTCGGCACTGAATCGTCCCAAATGATAACTCGAAAACAAATGCCCGGCCTTGTCGAGTTGCATCCATTCGTTTGAATCGTCTATAAAATGAAAATTTGATTGTGGGTAATCGGCATACCAGAGTTGAGACAAGCCCACCAATGCCGTCGCCGATAGTATGGTTTCAGTGAGCACCACAGCTGTTCGACGAGAAATGTGAAGTGAATCGGCGGGAGTTAAAAAAGCGTCAATCCGATGTTGAGCATGCACTGGAAAGGCAGTCGCAATGCAAACAAGCGCAAGCCAAATCCATTTCATTCGTTAGCGTTTGATGCCTTGTGCACTCACCCAAGCCACATACTTTTGGCGATTGACTTCGTGTTGGGCAGGTGTTACGGCAAATTCATGGTAGCCAAAACGAGTGACGCTCGCACAAAAATAAATGTAGTTGTGTTTCGCTGGATTTAATACGGCATCTATCGCCGAGATATCCGGCATGGCAATGGGTCCGGGAGGCAAGCCATTGTATTTGTAGGTATTGTAAAGTGAATTGGTTTCTAAATCTTTATACAACACACGTTTGATGACTTGGTTAAAATCATTCGATACCGCCTTTACCGCATAAATCACTGTGGGATCAGCTTCAAGTTTCATGCCTTTTTGCAAACGGTTTAAATACACGCCAGCCACTATAGGTCGCTCGTCGGCTTTGACGGTTTCTTTATGCACAATCGAAGCCAAAGCAATCACTTCTTCGGGATTGAGGTTTACTTTTTTGGCTTTTTCTAATCGAGCGGGCGTCCAAAACTTGCGGTATTCTTTGGCCATTTTATCGCGAAACGCTACCGCCGAGGTGTTCCAAAAAAACTCGTAGGAGTTTGGAATAAAAACAGACAACACATTGTTTTTGTTCAAGCCATTGTCAGCCAAAAATTGCGGATCTAAACAAGCGTTCAACACCGACAAACTATCGGCTTCCAATTGGGCACCAATGCGTCCAGCAAAATTTTCTAAACGTTCTTGGTTGTTAAAAGCCAGTTTTACTGGTAAATTTTGACGCAAGGCATTCACAATTTCATTGCTGTTCATGCCGTTTTTTAACAAAAATCGACCGGCTTTGTCTTTGCGAGTGGGATAGGATTTTTTATGCGCCACCTGATCAAATTTGGCCACATCTTCTACAAAGGGAGCGATTGCGGCTTTTGCCTGCTCATAGGTTGAGCCCGTTGGAATGTTTACATACACTTCAGATGCTGCAAATTTGGTATTGGAGGCAAATATGGTGCGGTACATATAAATGCCGTAACCGGCCAAAACGGTTACAACAAGTGCAACAAGGATGTAGATGATTTTTTTTGTATTCAACATGTTAATCTATTTGGTGAAAATATATTGATATAATGCTTCGTCTTTAAATTCGCCTCGCACCAAATTCCATTGTTTTTTGAGGCCAATTTCTTGGAAGCCAAATTTAGTAAAAAGAGCCAAACTGGCTGAATTATCAGCGCCAATATTGGCATACACTTGGTGCAGATTCAAATGGGTTTGGGCGTACTGCATCACCAACGCCAAGGCACCCGATCCGATTCCCGCATTGCGACAGAGTTTATCGTAAATGAGTACCCCTACTCCTGCGCGTCGATGCGCCGGTTCAAAATCAAACAAATCGATCATGCCAATCGGAAGTCCATTGGATTTGAGGCAAATCACAAATCGCAGTTGCTTGGCCTCGTAGATATCTTGGTGGGCGTTTTCTAAATATTGTCGAATCAAAAAACGACTGTAGGGTGTTTTGGTATGGCTAATTTCCCAAACCGTTTCATCGTTTTCAATTTGGTAAATGAAATCCAAATCTTCGGGTTCTAAGGCGCGGAGAAATAAGGTTTGATTTTCTAGTGTTTTCATCTTATTCGCTCCAATCAAGTTCACCTGCAAACACAAACTGAGCAGGCCCTGTAAGTATAACATCTTGGTAGTTGCCCTGGTTTTCACTAAACGAAACGCTTAAGTTTCCACCTGGAGTTTGCAATTGAACGGTATTCGCTGTTGCAATCTGCAGTTTATGCATGGCAATAGCCACAGCCGTAACACCCGTTCCGCAAGACAAGGTTTCGTTTTCTACGCCGCGTTCGTAGGTGCGCACGGCAAAGGTATTGGCCGAAACTGGCTCCACAAAATTAACATTAGCACCTGCCGATCCATACAAATCGCCATAGCGAATAGCTGATCCATGTTGAACCACAGGAAAATTTGATAAATCATTTACAAGCTGCACATGATGCGGAGAACCGGTATTTAAAAACACATAGTCGGGATGAACCGCAATTTCAGAAACGGATTTCATTTGCAAAGCAATATCACCTGAGGCAGTAAATTGGGCATAATGTGCGCCATCGGGTGCGTCAAAGTGCATTTCCTGATCAATCAATCCCAAGAAATTGGCAAAGGCCACAAAACAACGACCGCCGTTGCCGCACATGGAACTCAAATTTCCATCGGAATTGTAATAAACCATGGTGAATTGAGCGGAACTATTTTCCTCCAATAGAATTAATCCATCGGCACCAATGCCAAAATGGCGATGGCACAACTGCGCGATCCAATCATGGGCAGTTTTGGGAAACAATTGTGCTCTATTATCGATGAGTATAAAG
>JAGNTC010000176.1 GCA_017987725.1 Flavobacterium sp. | reverse complement strand
ATCATAAACCGTTAACTCAGCAATTTCGTTTTGTGAACTAATTACTTGAAATAACTGATGGGTAGGATTAGGAAACACCCGAAATTGAGTTGGATTTTCCAACGGATTTATCCCCAACGTACAACCAACACTGGTTCCTGGAATGTTATTGTCAAGCCACGTAATTCTGGAATTAATCCAATTTTTAAATTTGGTTATTTGCCCCGCAAATGTGGCCGGATCAGCGTCTACTTCTGGAGTTCCGGTGTTGATACCCAAATTACCCCATTTTTCAAAATGACGCGCTTGGGCTTCATTAAGGTAAGCAGCGGTTTCGTCGATATACGTATTTAAAGCGGTATTACTCAGGATAGATGTTCTAAAATCATCCCAACGGCAACGCAAACGATTCTGAAAATTGGGATCTTGCAACAAACGAACATACCAACCCGGTGAATTCACATCGGGGTTGCAATCGTTGATTTTGTGTGCCCAACCTGAGCCATCGGTGGCAGCAAATATGCTACATTCGTTGATGTTTTTCCAAGCCCAATCAAAATCCCAAACAGGCCCGGCATAGAGTTTACCGGTCGAAGTGAGGTTGTCTTTGGTTTTGTGAAAATAACTGCTCTTTTTAAACCCGTCATTGTTACGGGCCAATTCATTCACAATAAAGTAATCGATAAACGAATCCAAGTCAATGTATTTTTGATACCCTAGCAAAGGATCTGCGTAATTAGACCCGTATAAAGCCGTTTCAAATTCATTGATGAATCCTTGAATGTACGTTTTTTGTTCGGGTACAATGGTACTCGGTTTGGGGTAATCATACACTAAGTTGACATTAAAATTAGGGTGATCAATAGGATGATACGCCAATTGCCAGCTGTTGGAAGCATCCCAATAATCGTTTTTAAGGATATAGCCGCCTGTCACATCCAAGCCACTGATTTCAATTGGGTCTAATCGAGATACATCCACCCGATTGTTGTCGCGTTTAATGGTCTCCGTAAATGCATACACTCCTTGGTAACTGCCGTTTAATACCACTTCACAAAATTGGCTACGGGTGGCATAATGCCCCATTTCAGTGGCCAATTTGTAGGCCAAGGTATTGCGCATAAACACCTTGTCGTTGTAACTGGCTATTAAACACCAATCATGTTCGAGCGGCATGCCCAAAATAGGCACATTTAGTTCTGCATTGGCCGCATCGCGCAACTCAAGGGCGTAGGGTTTTTGAGGCAATGACTGCGAATAATTTCCGCGGTATTCTATGGCCACATTACCATTGTATTCGGTGGGGACATCGGTGAGGTTATTTACTACTCCCACTCCATTGTATATAATTCCCATATTGGCAATAATAGAGGGCGAATCGGCGATAGTTTGACCTGCAGTATTTATGGTGACAATCGGTAAATTGGAAGATGTAAATACAAAAGGAGCTGCCGCATTGGGTCCAAAGGTAACAGTCCAATTAATGAGAATTCCCGCGTCAGCTGGATACGTATCGTAAATACGTAATTTCCACTGTCCTACACCGCTGCTTCCATTATTGAAATTCCCAATGGTCTCTTGGGGTTTGAAGGTGCCGTTAAATGGAGGCGAACCTGCATTGATTGAAATGGTGGCCGATTGATTTAAACAAGTATTGGTAAAATTGTCGCCGTCTCCACCCACTCCTGAAAACAAATTAACCAATGTACCGTCGGGGGCAATTAATTGCACAATCAAATCGGAATCATAGCTGTGGTTGATTCTCATACAGACTTGCTTCAGTCCATAGCCAGGGGTTAATGGATTGGCTAATCCTGTGACGTTGGCTGTAAAATCATTGGCTTGCCCATTGTCAGAAATCAATCCGGCTGTGCCCGAAAACGTTTGGGCGAAGCCAAAATTTGAGACAAACAGGAGGGTAAAAAAGTATATTTTTTTCATTATAAATTACATTCTTTTTTAAAGGAAGGCGCCATATTTTAAGTATTTTTGCCTGCGTTCAAATATATCAATTAATTTAACTCGACTAATTCGTCATGAAAAAATCACTATACGCCTTGGCCATGTCCTTGTTTTTGTTTTCCTGCGGCAAGGCACAAAAAACAACATTTTCATCCGAAGCATTGTCTTCACCCTTAGGAACAACTGCAGGAAATACCCAAACATTTCAAGAAATTCTCGAGGCACACAAAGGCAAAGTTACCTTGGTTGAAGTCTGGGCATCTTGGTGCAGCGACTGTGTAAAAGCCATGCCCAAATTAAAAGCCATCCAAGCCGAATTTCCTCAAGTAAATTATGTTTTTCTATCCGCTGATAAAACACCCGAAAAATGGGCCGAAGGGATTGCCAAACACCAACTGCAAGGCGATCACTATTTGATACCCGATGGCATGAAAGGCAGTTTTGGAAAATCAATTGATTTGGATTGGATTCCCCGCTACATCATTTTGGATGCCAATGGAAAAATCATTACCTACCGCGCCATCGAAACCGACTTTGAAACGATAAAAACGACATTAAAATCCCTAAACTAATGAGAACCAAAATTGTTGCCGGAAACTGGAAAATGCATAAAAATGCAGAAGAAACTGAAGATTTGTTGAATGAATTAATCAACCAATTGCCGGACGATAAAGAAGTAGAAATTGTGGTGGCGCCCACCTTTGTGAATTTGGCCTCTGCGGTTCAGCATGTACAATTCACCAACATACAAGTAGCCGCGCAAAACATGCACCAAGCAGCCAATGGCGCCTATACCGGAGAAATCTCGGCCGACATGTTGAAAAGCGTTGGGGTTGAAACGGTAATTTTAGGTCACTCCGAGCGCAGAGCCTATTTTCACGAATCAGACGAATTGATCAATGCCAAAGTAAAAGCAGCCTTGGCGAACGAAATGCGCGTTATATTTTGTTTTGGAGAAGAATTAAAAGACCGAAAAGCTAACCAACATTTTGCAGTAGTAGAATCACAATTAAAAGCCGGATTGTTTAATCTAGAAGCAGCGGCTTGGGAACAAATTGTATTGGCTTACGAACCCGTTTGGGCGATTGGCACCGGCGAAACAGCCAGTCCAGAACAAGCCCAAGAAATGCATGCCTTTATTCGTTCAACCGTGGGTGCAGCCTATGGCGATCAGGTGGCCAATCAGGTGAGTATTTTATACGGGGGCAGCGTAAAACCCGATAATGCGCAAGAAATTTTTTCTAAGCCCGATGTGGATGGCGGATTAATTGGTGGTGCTGCGTTGAAGGCTGCTGATTTTGCTGCAATTGTATCGGCTATTTAAAACTACTTTATGTCATCAATCTATTTAGGATATCATTTTACCATAGAGCCCAAAGAATTGGGTTCGGAAATTTTAGTGGCTGAACTGGGCGAATTGCCTTTTGAAAGTTTTGTCGAAAGCGAATTTGGGCTCACTGCTTATATTCAAAAAGAGTTGTGGAACGAGCATATTTTAGCCGATTTATTTGTACTACAATCTCCTGAATTTAACATCAGCTATACCATTGAAGAAATTGAGCAAGTCAATTGGAACGAGGAATGGGAAAAGAATTTTGAACCGATTGAAGTAGATGGCATTTGTCATGTTCGCGCACCCTTTCATCCCAAAACAGCGGCGCAATATGACATTGTGATTGAGCCCAAAATGAGTTTTGGCACCGGACACCACGAAACCACACACATGATGATCCAGCATTTGTTGCATCTAGATGTGCAAGGCAAAAAGATTCTTGACATGGGTTGTGGAACTGCCATTTTAGCCATATTGGCTGAGATGAAAGGCGCACAACCTATTGA
>JAGNTC010000175.1 GCA_017987725.1 Flavobacterium sp. | reverse complement strand
CAAGTACAATTCGTATTGGGGTTTTCAAAATGGGAAACAACGCAATTCCAGAATCAAAACTATCGAAGAACCGGTTTTGATGCTGAACGATTATTTCAAAATTAATGCAACTACCCAACTCCATTTAGGTGCGCTTTACCAATTTGGAAAAATCGCTAATAGCAACATTGATTACCAACATGCCAACAGCCCCGTTCCCTCTTATTATAGAAAAATGCCCAGTTACTTTAGTTCACTATACGCCAAAGATGAGGGGGAATTTTCGGGTGCTTTTACGCCCGATTTGGTGAATGCGGAGTTAAACAAAACGGCCTTTTTAGCACAACCACAAATTGATTGGGCAGCGATGTATCAAGCCAATCAAAATCCGATTGTGGATGCCAATGGCAAAGTCACTGGTTTTGAGCCAACACAAAGCAAATACATTCTTTACGAAGACCGAAGCGATGATCAAACACTCGCTTTCAATGCGCTATTGAATACCGAACTGACCGAGAAAATCCGACTTAATGCTGGGGTTTCATTTACTAAACTACATTCCCATAATTATCAAACCGTATTGGATTTATTGGGTGGTTTGTATTTTGAAGATATTGATGTGTTTTACAAAGGCAATCAAGCGCAATCGGATTTGAACAACCCGAACCGACAAGTGAAAGTGGGTGATACTTACGGCTACAATTTCAATTTAATGGCCACACGCTTGGAGGGTTTTACCCAATTTCAGTTTCGATATAAAAAAGTCGATTTTTATTTGGCGCAGGAATTTTCAACCTCAGCTTACCAACGAGAAGGTTTGTACAAAAACGGAATTTACCCAACGAATTCCTTTGGCGAAAGCCCTACAATTCATTTTGAAAACTTTGGGTTCAAAGGCGGGTTGACATGGAAATTATCAGGCAAACAACTACTACTTTTCAATGGTTCACATGCTACCAAAGCGCCAAATTTGAGAGCTGTTTTTCCGAATTCTCGACTCAACAATTCCATTGTGAACGGAATCGAAAGTGAAAACAACAGCAGTTTAGACGCCAGTTACGTCTATCGTTCGCCCAAACTAAAAATGCGACTAACCGGTTATTTTAGCCAAATAAAAAACGCCACCGAAACCTCCTTTTTTTATGCCGAAGGAATTTTTGACAACGGCGCAGGTAATAATAATACGAATGCTTTTGTGAGTCAAACCTTAACTCATTTAAACAAGAAAAATTGGGGAACGGAACTGAGTTTTGAATACCAAATGGATCCCACTTTAAAAACTACTTTAGCGGCCAGTTTTGGCGAATATATTTATGATAGCAATCCCAATGTGACGATTACCAATGATGCCAAAGCTTCTGCCGAAAATACCTTGCCTGTTTTTGATTTTGGTACTGCAGCACTCAAAAACTACCGCCAAGCGGGAACACCTCAACAAGCCTATTCGTTTGGTTTGGAGTACCGAAACCCAAAATATTGGTGGTTGAGTGCCAATATAAATTATTTGGCCGGCCGCTACATCGACATCTCCCCCATTGCGCGAACCTCAATATTTTTTACGAATCCTGCCAGTGGATTTCCTTTTCCAGAAGCGACAGAAGAACGAGCCAAACTCTTATTAAAACAAGAAGAGTTGGCGCCCGTTATGTTGTTGAATTTGGTTGGGGGAAAATCATGGCGCATTTTCAAAAAGAACCTCAATTTGTTTTTTAGCATCAACAATTTGTTGGATATTTCCTTTAAAACGGGTGGTTACGAACAAGCCAGAAATGCCAACTTTAGGCAACGCAATCAAGATGTTTCTAGTGGAAATCCCAACTTTGGCAACAACTATTTTTACGGCTACGGAAGAACCTATTTTGTAAGCCTTTCTATTAACTTATAACTCCCAAATTACGATGAAAATTCCTATTCAAAATCCATTGTTTTTTATTTTTTTGGCCCTACTTTCCACAAGTTGTGTGAAAGACGAAATTGCGCTACCACCCTTAAATTGTACACAACCTGATTTAACCGTAAACCGAACTGTTGCAGAAGTTCGCAAAGGTGCCGACGCAGTTGTGGCGCAGTACAAATTCAACGATATTATAGAAGCTTATGTGGTTTCGTCTGATGAAAATGGGAACTTTTTCAAAACCATTTCTTTTCAAACTTTGGCTACAGCCACACAACCCGCCATTGGGTTTAGCGTTCCTGTTGATGTGAGCAATACCTACATTGATTACCGACTGGGCAATAAAGTTTATATCCAACTCAAAGATCAATACACCGATATTTTCTATGGCGGCTTGCGCATTGGGAATATTTACGTCAATTCGTTTAACGAAGGTGGGGTGGGCAGGCTTTCGCCCAATGTCTATAAAAAAGTACTCGTTGCGTCTTGTACCAAACTGAGCGAGGCCGTCTTAACCAAGTCGGTTGCTCTTGGTGAGTTGCTAAACGATAATTACCTCAACACTTTGGTAGAAGTAGCTGATGTGCAATTCTCGGCAGAAGCTATTGGGAGGCATTATTACGAAAGTAGCAATGATGTGGGTGGAGGCACCAACTGGAATATTGAAGATAAATTGGGTAACAAAGTCTATTTTAGAACCAGCAGTTTTGCCGATTTTTCAACCAAAGACGTTCCGTTGGGTAGCGGAAAAGTAAAAGGAATTTTGACCAAATACGGCACGGATTACCAACTTATTCCTCGATCTGAAAAAGATGTAAATATGACCGGTAAACGCAATACTTCTTTCTTCTCTGAAAATTTTGAAACGGCTGTCGCTAATACCAATATCAGCTTAGCCGGCTGGACCAACATTGTTCAAAAAGGAAGTTTGTATTGGAAAGGGTCAGTCTATTCAGGCAACGGCTGTGCTGAATATGCCATTAGTGGGACGAAAGTAGTTTCAAATGTGGGTTGGTTAATTAGTCCAGAAATTGATTTAGATGAATATACAGGCGAAATTTTGACATTTCGCGCAGCGCAGCATCATTTAGACGTCGATTCGCCTTTGAACGCTCTAGATGTCTTTATTTCGAATAATTTTGACGGCTTAAACGTTGCCTCAGCTACTTGGGTTCAATTGAAGGCTAATTTGCCTACTCAAGCTACGCCGTGGTATCAATTTGTGGGTTCGGGCGGTATTGATTTGTCTTCATACAAAGGCAAAGTCAATATTGCTTTTCGATACACAGGTTCTGGGAAAACGGCAACCTTGGACGGCGCTTTTCAAATTGACGATGTTCAAATTTATGGTGAGAAGTAATGAATTACAATGCTATTTTTATATTTTTGAAATACACAACTAAACATAAAAACAAATGAAAACAATACTATCTCTTTTGATTTTAATTATTACTGTAAATGCCGTTGGACAAAACATTGATTTAAAAAAAGATATTGTTTTCCGTTATTTAGCGGTTGAAAAAAACACCAAAGACACTTTAATAGGTGCTTTTACTGAGGTTTTCTCGGGGAAGAAAAGAATAAAAGCGAAATGTTGTACCGATTTTGATGGGGTGGAAATACTATCTCTAAATGCAAATGATATTGTAAATAATAAAATTGTTATGAAAATTTATGGGATGAAATGCAAGCCCTTCAAAAAAAAAATTTCTGGTTAAACAAGAAGTCAATACAACCATTTATCTCAAATACGGAAAAACAGATTATAACAAAATAACAGATTATGACTGGATGAGTAAAAAATTAAACATAGAATATGAAATAGTTAAATGTGGCTTTGTCGATTCTATTAATGTTAAACCGCTAAAACACTAAAACATGGCAAAAATAAATCCTCATATCAACTTCAATGGCAATGCCGAAGAAGC
>JAGNTC010000174.1 GCA_017987725.1 Flavobacterium sp. | reverse complement strand
ATCAAACTCGTTTTCAAACTGCTTCAGTGCCGTGCGACTGATTCCACAACGTGTGCTGTGTTTAAAAATCAGCAGCGGTTTTTCATTGGATAGCAAGGCAAGTTCGGCCAATTGAGCTTCGCTGGTCAAGGGGATCCATGGAATTTTAGAAGATGCTGATTCGGAGTTGGCGCCAAAAAGGCCGGAAAATAAACTCATAATTCAAATGTTTAAGACAAAATGGCTGAAAGACTGATAATTATCAGTGTTTACAGCGTCAAGTTGTCGGAAATTGCGCATTGGAACAAATCTTGTCGATTGCTCAGCAAAACTAATTTAATTCACCCAAATTAAAACCTACAACTTTATGAATTTAGCAAAATTTACCACCAAATCTCAAGAGGCCATTCAACAAGCCCAGTTACTTGCGCAAGGAATGGGGCATGCGCAGATAGAAAACGAGCATTTGTTTCGGGCCATATTGGATATCGATCAACACGTGACGCCCTTTTTACTCAAGAAAACACAGGTGAACACCAACGCCTTAAATGCCCATATTGAGGCTACCTTACAAAGCTATCCCAAAGTTTCGGGAGGCAATTTACAGCTTTCCCGCACCACCAATGCTACGCTAAACGAGGCCGAATTGTATGCCCAAAAGCGACAAGACGAATACGTGGCGATTGAGCACATTTTGTATGCGGTATTTACCACCAAAAGCAAACTCAGCCAACAACTGAAAGACATGGGCTTGACCGAAAAAGCCTTGGTTGCTGCCATTGATGAATTGCGAAAAGGCGAACGCGTAACCTCTGCCTCTGCTGAAGAAACTTATAATGCCTTGTCCAAATACGCCAAAAATCTCAACGAATTGGCCAAAAACGGAAAACTTGATCCGGTGATTGGCCGTGACGAAGAAATCCGACGCGTGTTGCAAATCCTTACCCGTCGCACCAAAAACAACCCGATGTTGGTGGGTGAACCGGGTGTGGGAAAAACAGCCATTGCCGAAGGATTGGCCCACCGCATTGTGGATGGTGATGTACCCGATAACTTGAAAGACAAACTCGTGTTTTCACTCGATATGGGCGCGTTGATAGCGGGTGCCAAATACAAAGGAGAATTTGAAGAGCGACTCAAATCGGTGGTCAAAGAAGTAACTGCAGCTGAGGGAGACATTGTATTGTTCATCGATGAAATTCACACCTTAGTTGGAGCCGGCGGTGGCGAAGGAGCCATGGATGCCGCCAATATTTTGAAACCCGCCTTGGCTCGAGGGGAATTGCGCGCCATTGGAGCCACTACCCTAGACGAATACCAAAAATACTTTGAAAAAGACAAAGCGCTGGAACGTCGTTTTCAGAAAGTAATGATTGACGAACCCGATACCGAAAGTGCGATCTCCATCTTGCGAGGTATCAAAGAAAAATACGAAACGCACCACAAAGTGCAAATCAAAGACGATGCGATTATAGCCGCAGTAGAATTGTCGCAACGCTACATCACCAATCGATTTTTGCCTGACAAAGCCATTGATTTGATGGACGAAGCCGCCTCAAAACTGCGCATGGAAATCAATTCCAAACCCGAAGAACTGGATGTGTTGGATCGTAAAATCATGCAATTGGAAATTGAAATTGAAGCCATCAAACGCGAAAACGACGAAAGCAAACTCAAAGTCTTGGGCATGGAATTGGCCAATGTAAAAGAGGACCGCAACGAAATTTATTCGCGATGGAAAGCCGAAAAAGATGTGGTGGATGCCATTCAATCCGAAAAGCAAAAAATAGAAGATTACAAATACGAAGCCGAACGGGCCGAACGCGAAGGCGATTATGGAAAAGTAGCAGAAATTCGCTACGGAAAAATCAAGGAAGCACAGGCTATATTGGACCAACTGCAAACCGATTTGGCCAACAACCCAGCGGGTCATTCCTTGATTAAAGAAGAAGTAACCCGG
Organism: Flavobacterium sp.; assembly: GCA_017987725.1. Taxonomy (GTDB): domain Bacteria; phylum Bacteroidota; class Bacteroidia; order Flavobacteriales; family Flavobacteriaceae; genus Flavobacterium. Next base: position 1,866 of record JAGNTC010000174.1, on the reverse strand, counting down.
GAAGACATTGCCGAAGTGGTGGCCAAATGGACCGGCATTCCGGTAACCAAAATGCTGCAAGGCGAACGCGAAAAATTGTTACACTTAGAAGCCGAATTACACAAACGGGTGGTGGGCCAAGAAGAAGCGATTGAAGCGGTGAGTGATGCCGTGCGTCGCAGCCGAGCGGGCTTGCAAGATTTGAAGAAACCGATTGGCACCTTTTTGTTTTTGGGCACTACCGGCGTGGGTAAAACGGAACTAGCCAAAGCCTTAGCCACATATTTATTTGACGATGAAAACGCGATGACGCGCATTGACATGAGCGAATACCAAGAACGTCACAGTGTGAGCCGTTTGGTGGGTGCGCCTCCGGGCTATGTGGGCTACGATGAAGGCGGTCAATTGACCGAAGCCGTGCGCCGTAAACCCTACTCTGTAATTTTATTGGATGAAATAGAAAAAGCGCACCCCGATACCTTTAATATCTTGTTGCAAGTACTCGACGAAGGCCGACTCACCGACAACAAAGGGCGTTTAGCCGATTTTAAAAACACGATCATCATCATGACCTCCAATTTGGGAAGTGCCATCATTCAAGAGAAATTTGAAAATTTCAAAGGATCGATTGAAGCCGCTACGGAAGCCGCCAAAACAGAAGTCTTGGGCTTGTTGAAACAAACGGTGCGTCCGGAATTCATCAACCGTATTGACGAAATTGTCTTGTTTACGCCGTTAACTTCGGAGAACATAACCCAAATTGTACACATTCAGCTCAAAGGTATTCTCAAAATGTTGGCCCAACAACACATCACTCTCGATGCCACGCCCGAAGCCATTGCTTATTTGGCGCAAAAAGGCTACGATCCGCAATTTGGCGCACGCCCTGTAAAACGGGTGATCCAGCGGGAAGTGTTGAACCAATTGTCTAAAGAAATCCTCTCGGGATCCATCACCGCTGAAAGCATCATCTTGCTCGACGCCTTTGACGGGAAGTTGGTGTTCCGGAATCAAACGCTGTAATGCAAAAGAGCACTCAATTTAAGAGTGCTCTTTTTTTATTTGAAGATTTGAAAATTTGGAAATTTGAAAATTCAAAATTCAAAAAGATTATATTCATTTCTTCGATTTCTCAAATCTGTGTTGCTAATTATAATTAATAAAATTGGCTATGTGTCCATTTATGTTTTATGGAACGCAGATTTATATAATTAGAATAATCTGGAAAATTTTTATCATTTAATCGATTTCTAAAATCTGTGTTGCTTTACTGAATCAACATTATTGTGTCAACTTTTTTAGCTAATCAATCCAATCAAAATTCAAAACCCGAGAGCTTTGCTCGAACTAGCGTAGCAATCAAAAATCGTTAATCTTAAATCGTTAATCAAAAATCACTTTATAAATCTCCTCATACGATTTCAACTGCTTTGGATGCACATGCATCGTAATTTTTTGTGTTTTATCATGGGGGTTCAATTTTTTGATGTCCTCGTTTTTCAAATAGGCCAAATTGCCCGATTTGGTGATTCCCCAGATCAAGTTTTTAGCCGCTGGATTGTATTGTACAGAACCCGTGTACCGGAATAAAGTATTGGAGTTTAATTGCACCAACACCAAATTTTGAAGTGTAAGGCGATTGCCTGATCTGTCCATGTAATTGGGTGGCAAAATTCCACCTGATGGGTAATCTGTTGGAAGATCACAATTTGTAAAGCCAAAACTGTTTAATTCTAAGGTGCGAATTACTTTCTCAACAGGGTTTAATTTGCGTACTTCATTTTTACGTAATTGGTCAATGATTGCCCATTAGTCGTCCCATGACTGTCTATTTGAATCCTGTTTTTGGAGCAATTTTTTGTATTTTTTTTGTTAATGACGCATGGC
>JAGNTC010000173.1 GCA_017987725.1 Flavobacterium sp. | reverse complement strand
GGGTTAATATTTCGGCGGTTCATGGGAAATTGCCGGACTCCATGCAACAATTATTCAACGTGGGTGAAGCCGATTTTTTTGCCTGCGGATTGAGTTTGGTGATTCATCCCAAAAGCCCCATGGTGCCAACGGTTCATGCCAATTGGCGCTACTTCGAAATGTATGATGATCACGGAAAGGTAATCAACAGTTGGTTTGGTGGCGGACAAGATTTGACGCCTTATTATTTGTTTGAAGAAGACGCGATTCATTTTCACCAAACCTGTAAAACCGCTTGCGACAAACATAATCCGGAATTTTATCCAAAGTATAAAAAACAATGCGATGCCTATTTTTGGAACGCACATAGAAACGAAGCGAGAGGAATTGGCGGTTTGTTTTTTGATTATTGCAAATCAACCGAAACCTTGAATATGGAAGATTGGTTCAACTTCGTATCCGAAGTAGGCAACAGTTTTCTGGAAGCTTACGTGCCTATTGTAGAAAAAAGAAAAATTTTAACCTATTCGGATGCCAATCGAACGTGGCAAGAAATCCGTCGCGGGCGTTATGTCGAATTCAATTTAGTACACGACAAAGGCACCCTTTTTGGCCTCAAAACCAACGGCCGAATTGAAAGCATTTTGATGTCGTTGCCGCCGCAGGTGCAGTGGCATTATGACCATCATCCTGTTGATGGTAGTGAGGAAGAAAAATTAATTCAAGTACTAGGAAATCCAGTAGATTGGCTTGGCGCTTGATAAGAAAAAAGTCGTATAGCTGAAAGTCATAAAGTCTTAAAGTCGAAAGAGGATGAGTGGGAAGATGGAAGATGGAAGTGGGTTATGAGAAAAACGCTTGTATGAAATCCCGAAACTTCGTGGCAAAACGGGTACTATAAGACGAAATCTTTCAATCATCTAACCCGATAGCGCGGATTTCCTTCGGCAGTCGCTTCGCTCGTGTGCAATCCGTGACTACAAATAGATAAAATTCGTTTCTACGTAAATTCTTTATAACTACACAAAAGGATTTTAATTTCTCGCCAAGTCGCCAAGTCGCAAAAAACTTTTGCGTCCCGATTTATCGGGATTGCGTCCCGAAACTTCGGGATTGCGAGAAAAAGAAAAAAACAGATAGAGAATCTGAATACTTCGGAAGAAAGCGGTGTCTTCAAGGCGAAATCTTTCAATCTTTCAATCATTCAATTCTTCAATCTTTCAATCATCTAAACCGACAACCGACAACCGACAACCTATCTTCTCAACCCGTGCAATCGGCTCACGTATTTGCCAATCACATCAAATTCTAAATTTACTTTAGTGCCCACCTGAAAGGCGTGGAAATTGGTGTGTGCGTAGGTGTAAGGAATAATGGCCACACTAAAGGCATTTTCTTTGGAATTCACCACCGTAAGGCTCACGCCGTTAACCGTAATGGATCCTTTTTCGATGGTAATGTTTTGCAAACTTGAGTCGTATTCAAAACTAAAATACCAACTGCCTTCGGCTTCTTTGATTTCGGTGCAAATACCCGTTTGGTCCACGTGGCCTTGCACAATATGTCCATCTAGTCGAGCACCCAATAACATGGCGCGTTCTAAATTGATGGCATCGCCCACGGCCCAAGATTCAATGTTGGTTTTTAAACAGGTTTCTTGAATGGCGGTTACCGTATAGGTCGAATCGGTTTTAGAAACTACCGTAAGGCATACGCCATTGTGCGCCACACTTTGGTCTATTTTGAGCTCGGAGGTTAATGCCGATTGAACCGTGAGGTGCAGGTTTTCTTGGTCTTTTTTTACTTCGACAAGCGTGCCTAGGGTTTCTATGATTCCTGTAAACATTGTGGTTTTATTTTACTAAATTTGCCCGTCAAAATTAGCAATAAATACCCGGTAGTACCCATGAAAAAAGCAGAAAATATATTGGTTGGAATTTCCATCGGAGATTTAAACGGGATTGGCAGCGAGGTGGTTTTAAAGACTTTCGAAGACACGCGCATGTTGGAGTTGTGTACACCAGTTATTTTTGCGAATGTAAAATTGCTTTCTTTCATCAAAAAAACAATCGAGACAACCGCCATGTTTCACGGGATTGACACCCTAGACCAAGTGGTTGTGGGCAAAATCAATGTGCTCAATGTGTGGCGGGATACGGTTGATTTAACCTTTGGCGAATCTACCGAATTGGGCGGAAGTTATGGCATCAAGTCCTTTGTAGCCGCTACGAAAGCATTAAAAGAAGGAAAAATAGATGTGCTTGTCACGGCTCCCATAAACAAATACAATTCCCAGTCGGAAGAATTTAAATTCCCTGGACACACCGATTATCTGGCTCAAGAATTAGAAGGCAACGCCTTGATGCTGATGGTGCAAGATCGTTTGCGTGTGGGCTTACTCACCGACCATGTGCCAGTAAACGAAGTGGCACAACACCTCACTGAAAAATTATTGACCGAGAAAATCGAAACCATCCGCAAGACCTTAGTGCAAGATTTTAGTTTGGTGAAACCCAAGATTGCGGTGTTGGGACTCAATCCACACAGCGGCGATAACGGCGTGATTGGCAAAGAAGAAGAAGCCATCATCAAACCCACCATTAAAAAAATTGCGGCAAAAGGCACATTAGTGTACGGGCCATTTCCCGCCGATGGTTTTTTTGGCAGTAACCAATTCGAAAAGTACGATGCGGTTTTGGCCATGTACCACGACCAAGGATTGGTGCCGTTTAAAACCTTGTCGTTTGGCAGAGGAGTAAATTTTACTGCAGGCCTATCCAAAATAAGAACTTCTCCCGATCACGGAACGGCTTATGATATCGCCGGAAAAGGTGAGGCCGATTTTAATTCGTTTAAAGAAGCAGTATATTTAGCAATAGACGTGTTTCACTCCCGGAATCAGCACCTTGAAATCAGCGCTAATCCAATGAAAATCAGAGAAATAAAAGAAGAGAAAAATATTCGCTAAAAAAATACGCGACACATTTTTGATTGTACAATAAATTTATATCTTTGCGCTCCCGATTCGTTCGGTAAATTGGTGTCAAAATGAAACAGTTAAATGAATTTTTAATTCCTTTTTTAGGGTTAAAGTTAGGCAAACACCAATTTGAATATCAGATTAATAATACGTTCTTTGATCGCTTTGAATACCACGAATTTGAAAGTTCGGACATCAAAGCAAAAATAGTACTAGAAAAGAAGGCCAATTTTTTGGAGCTCAGTTTCAAACACAGCGGAACCATTCATGTTCCCTGCGATGTAACGGGTGAAGAATTTGATTTACCGATTAAAGGAAAAATCAATTTGGTGGTACAATTTGGAGAGCAATTCAATAACGACAACGAAGAGTTGTTGATTTTGCCTCACGGAGAACACCAATTGGACGTCGCTCATTATTTGTATGAAATGATCGTCCTTTCCATTCCATACAGAAAAGAGCATCCAGGCATTAAAGCAGGTACATTACAAACCCCTGCCTTAGATACATTAAAGGCACTTTCGGTTTCAGATATTGGTACGCAAGAACAAGAAACAATAGACCCACGTTGGGATAAATTAAAGCAACTATTAACGGATAAATAATACAGTAAAATGGCACATCCTAAGAGAAAAGTCTCCAAGACAAGAAGAGATAAAAGAAGAACACATTACAAAGCAACAGTTGCTCAGATTGCAACTTGTCCAATTACTGGAGAAGCTCATTTGTACCACAGAGCATACTGGCACGAAGGGAAAATGTACTACAGAGGACAAGTGGTTATTGATAAATCGCCTGTAGCGCTTGCCTAATAATTTCAAATAAAACGACTAAAACTCTCACCAAA
>JAGNTC010000048.1 GCA_017987725.1 Flavobacterium sp. | reverse complement strand
TAACGCCAATTATGTAACCGAAAAGACGTTGATCAAAGCAATGGTGTTTGGAGGTAAAGAGAAAACCTATCAAGCTTGGTACGGTCTAGAAGATCCAGAAAAACTGATAAACGACAGGACTTTTAATCCGGCCGGAATGTATTTTGATGAAAATGGGAACATGCAATTTTATGAGGATGAAACCGATAATTACGCGCAAAATCACATGCAATTGCACTGGTCACAAAAGTGGTCACAAAAATGGATTTCCAATGCTGCTTTACACTACACCGTTGGGAAAGGTTATTTTGAACAATACCGCGAAGACGAAACCTTAGCCGATTACAACTTTCCAAATTTTCAAGGCAATTCGGTATCCGATTTGGTCCGAAGAAGATGGTTGGACAACGATTTTTTCGGGGCTGTTTTTTCATTGAATTACAAAACACCCAAAACCGATGTGATGATTGGTGGTGCTGCCAATCGCTATTTAGGCGACCATTTTGGGGAAGTGATATGGACGCAATATTTTATACCCGACGCCAATCGTTATTACAACAATATCGGGAACAAAGACGATGTGAATGTGTATGCGAAAGCGACGCAACAGTTTGGGAAGTTCTCTCTTTTTGCTGATTTGCAATACCGCAGGGTGTTTTATGAAGCAACAAGTGTCCGTTTTGCTGACGTGAATGATACGTTCCGTTTTTTTAATCCAAAATTGGGAATACATTTCGATTTCAATGAGAAGCATTCCTTCTACGGCTATTTTGGTATAGCGAACAAAGAACCGCGTCGCGATGATTATGAAAACGGCAGTACCAAACCCGAGCGTTTATTTGACTATGAATTGGGTTGGAAATACCAAACCAAAAAAGTAAACCTATCAGCGAATGCTTTTTATATGAACTACCAAAATCAATTGGTGTTAACCGGCGCATTAAACGATGTAGGTTCGCCCATTTTTACCAATAGCGGGAAAAGCTATCGCGTAGGGTTGGAAATAGAATCTGTAATCGCCTTAACAGACAAGTGGATTGTCAATCCGAATGTTACTTACAGTCAAAACAAAAACCGTGACTTTGTATTCCAAAGAGATGGATTGCTGCAAAATTTAGGCAATACCACTATCGCTTTTTCTCCAGATTGGGTTGTAGGCAACCGAATTACCTATACCCCCATCAAAGACATGCAGCTTTCTTTCTTGTCTAAGTTTGTGAGTGATCAGTACATGGGCAATATCGATTCGAATCGTTCTACACTCGAGGCCTATTTTGTAAACGATTTGAACGTTTCGTACGATTGGAAAATCAACAAAGGGGTGAAGTCAATTGTGTTTTCGGCTCTAGTAAATAACGTGTTCAATTTGAAATACGAATCCAACGGATATTTTTACACCTACGATGATGATTGGACTTCACCGGGCAGTGTTACAACTGTAGAAGGCGCCGGATTTTACCCCCAAGCCGGAATTAATTTCTTGGCTGGAGCCACTTTAAAGTTATAAAAACAAAAAGCCGAATGACATATTCGGCTTTTTTATGGGTATTAACTTGGGTATTTTTATACTACTCACCTAAGAATTGATTCAACGAGGTACGTTTGCTTTTTTAGTTTGATATCCGAATCAAATCGCCCGACACTTCTACCCGATAGGGTTTCATGGTGTAGGGTGCATTTCCAATTCCGGTAAACAAACTGTACTCAAAATTATCACAGCCGCATTTGGCATTCAAGCCATTAAGTGTCATTACTGAGCAGGTTGTGGGCACTTGATTTGGACAGCTGAGTTCCCACGCACGGTAGTCATTATCCGAAATTTTCATGGCAATGATGCCGCTTATTCCTGCTGTTGATTCCCGAATAATGATGGGATTAATGGGGCTGTTTAAGCCGCTGTATAGGGGCAAGTTTTTGTTGATGGTAATTGAAAATCCATAATTGGGCAAATACGGATTGTTGTTGCGCTGCGTTCCGTCTGCGCAGGAAAAAAATAGTATGGCGAGTAGGAAAGGAATGCAGTTTCTCATTGAAAATAAGTGTTGTAATTTGAAAGCAAACAAATATAATTTTTTAACTTTGACTCCGCTAAATTAATGGAATAAAGCACCCGTTTACAAAAAATACTATCTTTGAAAAAAGAAATCCCGTCCAGATGGGATTTTTTCTATTTATATAACCAATGAAATTATGAGCACAGTATCGTATTATACCGCAGAAGGATTAAAAAAGTTAAAAGAAGAATTAGATCATTTAAAGAGTGTGATGCGTCCCAAAGCCTCACAAGATATAGCCGATGCCCGCGATAAAGGAGATTTATCTGAAAACGCAGAATACGATGCTGCCAAAGAAGCGCAAGGATTATTGGAGATGCGTATTTCTAAGCTTGAAGAGGTGTATGCCAATGCTCGACTCATTGACGAATCACAATTGGATGTATCAAAAGCGCTGGTTTTGTCTAACGTTAAAATCAAGAATCAAGCCAATGGCATGGAAATGAAATACACCTTGGTGGCCGAAAGCGAAGCTGATTTAAAAACCGGAAAAATTTCCGTGACTTCCCCTATTGGCAAAGGTTTGTTGGGTAAATCGGTGGGAGAAATCGCCGAAATTACAGTGCCCAACGGCGTATTGAAATTTGAAGTAATAGAAATTACACGCGACTAAGATGGCCAGTATTTTTAGCAAAATAGTTGCCGGTGAAATTCCCTGTTACCGCATCGCCGAAGACGAAAACTTCTTGGCGTTTCTCGATGTGAATCCCAATGCCAAAGGGCATACCTTGTGTATTCCCAAACAAGAAATCAACAAACTATTTGATATCGAAGACCAGGCCTATTTGGGCTTGATGGCCTTTGCTAAGAAAATAGCGGTTGCGTTAGAGAAAACGGTGGCCTGTAAACGCATTGGCATGGCAGTCATAGGGCTCGAAGTGCCGCATGCGCATGTGCATTTGATTCCTTTAAACGAAATGGATGAAATGCGTTTTCAAAACAAAGTAAGCCTTACTCCAGAAGAATTCACAGCCTTGGCCCAAGCTATACAGGCTAATTTGTAAGTTAGGAAATCCCTCATCAGTCACCAATTGTGGATCACGCAGTTGGTGTTTTTTTTATCAGGACTATGAAAAAACTACTTTTCTGTATTTTTAGCTTGGTTGCAGGAGTTGTTCAGGCGCAGCAATTTGACGCCATAGCCAAAACATTGGAACAATTGCCCCCAACTCAACCGCCAACAATAGCAGCCGTAGCGGGTTTTATCAATGCTCATTTTACAAGTGAGGAGGATAAAATTGGCGCTATTTTTTATTGGACAGCCCACGCCATTCGTTACGATTTACCGGGCAGCACCAACGGACAATACGATACCCAAACCTCGGACGAAAAAGTTCAATCGGCACTCACTACTCAAAAAGGGGTGTGCATGCATTATGCTGAGGTATTTAAAGCCCTGGCCGTGGCATGTCAAATCCAAGTTGAATTGGTGTCGGGCTACACCAAACAATTCGGTAAAATTAGCACCCAAACCCACCAGTGGTGTGCAGCCAAAATCAACGGAAAATGGGAGTTGTTTGATCCCACTTGGGGAGCAGGCGTTGTTATCGAGAATCAGTACCAAGATAAATTTGCGCCCTATTACTTCCGTACCAATCCCACTAGCCTAATTCAGTCGCATTATCCTTTTGAATACCTCTGGCAATTGGTTCCCAATCCCTTGAGTCCAGAACAATTTAAACGCAACGAACTTGGCTTGCAAGGAAACAAAGTGAGCTGCGATCCTACAAAGGATCTGGCGGTCTATTTGGCTTTGCCCGAAATTGAAAAATCCAAAACCGCTTTACAACACCTGCAAACGATGGGCGTGACCAACCCTATGTTGCGCGCACAAGAAGCTTTTTTGAAACGGGAAATCAGCTATTTTAGTCTCAACTCCACCTCCGATAAATTAAATCAATTGGTGGATGATTTTAACGCCAGCATTTCCGCCTACAACAAAGTAGTCGTGTTTAGAAACCAGCAATTCAAGCCGGCAATTTCAGACGAGGAATTAGTGGCTAGTGTGCAGCTGCCCTTCAACAATTTTACGCAGGCCTATGCAAGTTTGCAGGCTTTAAAAGAAGTAGATCGCCCTCTATTGGGACAAGTGAATGGGTTGAAAAAATCATTTGCTTCCACCAAAAAAGCCTGGGAAGTACAATTGGCATTTGTGCAATTGTATGTAGCAACGGCCCCAGAAAACAGGCAAACATTATTTTACAAAACCACCCGTTTGCGCTAAGCAATTTTGTACGAAATCTGAATGGTAGTTCCTTTGCCAATTTCAGATTCAATTACTTTTATTTTGCCTTTGTGGTATTCTTCAACGATACGTTTAGTGAGGGAAAGACCTAAGCCCCAACCTCTTTTTTTGGTGGTAAATCCGGGTTCAAATATGCGACTAAATTGGTTTTTTGGAATCCCTTTCCCCGTATCACTTATTTTAATTTTTACAAAGCCCGTTTCAATGTCTAGCCGCACGTTTAGCGCACCTTTGCCTTTCATGGCGTCGAGGGCATTTTTCACCAAGTTTTCGATGGTCCAGCTGTGTAATGCCGCATTGAGAGGCAAAAATATTTTTTTGTCGGGGGCCTCAAATGAAAATTGTACTTGTTGCGAAAAACGGGATTGCAAATAGTCATAGGAGTTTGCTGTTTCTTGAACCACATCTAATTTTTCTAAGATGGGTTCCGAACCAATTTTAGAAAAACGATCAGTAATGGTTTGCAGTCGTTCGATGTCTTTCTCCATTTCAATCACCGAGGATGCGTCCAAAGTGTCAGTCTTCATCAGTTCGAGCCAACCAATGAGCGAAGACAAAGGGGTGCCAATCTGATGCGCAGTTTCTTTGGCCATTCCCGCCCACAATTTATTTTGTGTGGCCATCTTGCTGCTTTTGTAAAAAATATAAACTACAGCGCCAAAGAGCACAATAATCAAAACCAAGGCAATCGGGTAATATTTGAGTTTGTTTAATAATGAAGAATCGCCGTAGTACAAAAACTGAAATTTACCGGGAACGTACTCCATGGTAAGGGGTTCGTTTTGCTTTTTGAGTTTGGCCAAAAATGCCTTGGCTTGTATCGGATCATTGATGATTGATTCGTCAACATTAGAACTGCTGATGATGCTGTCTTGCTGGTTTGTGAGTATAATTGGAATCGTCTTGTTGTTGCTAATGACTTTAAAAGGCAATTCCACCTCGGTGTTTTCATCGGCGTTGAGCAGGGTTTTTTGTGCCTCAGCCCAATATTCCATTTTGATGCGTTCTTCGTTTTTAAAAATTTGAAAAAAGGTATAGGTGTTCCATAAAATCAAACTGATGATGATAAAGGAACCCAAAATGAGCGTCCAACGGATAAGGTCTTTGTGTTTACTGAACTGCATGTTGTCAAATTGTGGCATAAATATACTTAAATCGGCTACTAAACCTTCTTTTTTTGTGTTGAAAAATTGCCGCATTTTATGTAGAATAATTTGTACAATAAGGCAACAGGTTTTCTATTTTTGTGTAAATTCAACCCATGTTAAGCATCAATCCACACGATTTATCTACGGCCCAATTGCAAGCGTATTTGCAATGTGCTGTAGCACCCAGGCCCATTGCTTTTGCCAGCACAATAAATGCTAAAGGACAGCCCAATTTGTCTCCCTTTAGCTTTTTTAATGTGTTTAGTGCCAATCCACCGATCTTGATATTTTCGCCAGCACGTCGGGTGCGAGATAATTCGATCAAGCACACCTTAATGAACGTGCAGGAATTGCAAGAAGTAGTGATCAATGTGGTGGATTATGCCATGGTGCAACAAATGTCATTGGCCAGCACAGAATATGCCGAAGGAGTCAATGAATTTGTCAAAGCCGGATTTACACCGATTCCCTCGATGCTGGTCAAGCCTTATCGCGTGCAAGAAGCTCCGGTGCAATTTGAGTGCAAAGTCAATCAAGTGATTGCGTTGGGCAACCAAGGCGGAGCAGGCAATTTAGTAATTTGCGAGGTGCTAAAAATGCATATCAGTGAAGCCATACTAGACGATAAAGGCGCGATTGTTCAGGAAAAATTAGACCTGGTTGCGCGTTTGGGAGGCAATTGGTACAGCCGAGCCAATGCCGGACTTTTTGAAGTGCCAAAACCCCTTACAACTTTGGGGATTGGCGTAGATGCCATCCCTGATTTTGTCAAAAATAGCGGCTTGTTTAGCGGGAATGATTTGGGATTATTGGCCAATATCGATGCGTTGCCAAGCCCAGAAGAAGTTGCTATATTTGTGAAGCAAAATTTTGAACTCAAAGCAGTTTTGAGCGCTGACGAACCGATAAAGCAATTGCAATTGGCCCTGCGCTATGTGCAGGCAAACGAAGTAGAATCAGCTTGGAAAGTGCTTTTAGCCTAGTAAACTATAATTAGAAATCTATAAAATTGAACCCATGGAAGTAGCAGGAAAAATCAAATTAATTAATGCCGAACAACAAGTAAGCGCCACATTTCGTAAAAGAGAATTAGTAGTCACCACCGATGAGCAATATCCACAGCACATCATGGTTGAATTTACCCAAGATAAATGTGATCTGCTCAACAATTATAAAGCCGGTGAGGCCGTAAAAGTGTCCATCAATTTGCGTGGTCGCGAATGGATTAACCAACAAGGGGAAGCCAAATATTTCAACAGCATCCAAGGATGGAGAATTGAGCGTTTACAAGATGCCGGAAGTGCACCATCATCAGCGCCAAATGCAACAGCACCTGAAACGCCAGTTTTCCCTACAGCACCAAGCTTCACAGAAGAAGACCACGACGATTTGCCGTTCTAAGCAGCCGTTTTTAATGCACCTATGAATTTAGAAAGTTGAGCCCAATTCCTCAATTTTCTAAATTCTTTTTATTTTACATCCATGCAGTTTTTAACCAAAGCCCTTTATTTTCCGCCCGTCGAAGAAGCTTCGCTTGAAGGTGTTTTGGCCGTGGGTGGTGATTTATCGGTCCCTCGTTTACTATTGGCCTATCAAAATGGTATTTTTCCATGGTTTAACGAAGATGAGCCCATTTTGTGGTGGGCACCGCCCCAGCGAATGGTGGTCGCTCCAGCCATTTATAAAGTACCCAAAAGTTTACGAAATACCGTGAATCAACATAAATTTCAAATTACCTTCAATCAACAGTTTGAGCAAGTCATTCGAAATTGCCAACAAATTGAACGCACAGGCCAATTCGGAACGTGGATTACCGAAGACATCATTTCGTCATATTGTGAATTGCATGCATTGGGCCATGCCAAATCGGTCGAGGTGTGGCAGGAGGGCGTTTTGGTAGGGGGCTTGTATGGCGTGGATTTGGGACATGTATTTTGTGGCGAAAGCATGTTCTCTAAAGTGTCCAATGCCAGTAAAGTAGGCTTTGTATGGTTGGTGAATTACCTCAAGGAAAACAACTACCGCTTGCTGGATTGCCAAGTATACAATGACCATTTGCATTTGTTGGGCGGTATTGAAATAAGCAGGGCCAATTTCATGAAGATCCTTTGCAGTTAATAGTTAGATTATACTTCGTTTCCAACACGAAAGCAAGTGATCGTTTACCATGCCGGTAGCTTGCATGTGTGCATACACAACCGTGCTTCCCACAAATTTAAATCCGCGTTTTTTTAAGTCTTTGCTAATGGCATCCGAAAGTGGGGTAGAAGCTGGAATATCGGATAGCGATTGCCAATAATTGACTACAGCTTGACCGCCTGTGAATTGCCAAATGTAATTGGAGAAACTGCCAAACTCTTTTTGCACTTGCATAAAAGCTTGCGCATTGCTGATCGTTGCTCTTATTTTCAATTGGTTGCGGATAATCCCCGAATCTTGTATAAGCCCCTGTACTTTATCTTCAGTATAAGCCGCAATTTTAACGTAGTCAAATTGGTCAAAGGCCGTTCTGAAATTCGCTCGTTTATTTAAAATGGTATACCAACTTAAACCCGCCTGAAAAGTTTCGAGTACCAAGAATTCAAATAAGGTGGCGTCATCATACACCGGGTTTCCCCATTCTTGGTCGTGGTATGCACGGTAGAGGTCGTCTTTTTCGCACCAGCCGCAGCGGATTTTAGTGCTCATGTTGGTCTTTTTTTAGTTGTTTCTCGATGAGTGCATGTCCCACATAAATGAGTGGAGTCAGGGCCACAGCGATGACTAATTTTACAAAGTATCCGGCTAGAGCAGAGGTAATATACACTTCGGTGGTCATTTTTCCGGTGAGCCAAAAGGCAATTCCCAACACAATAAACGTATCGAACAACTGAGAAATTACTGTTGATCCGGTACTGCGCAACCAAATCATCTTTTTCCCCGTTTTGTTTTTAAAAAAATGAAAGATCGTCACGTCAATCAATTGCGAAACCATAAAGGCCGTAATACTCCCCACGATAATCCACATGCTTTGGCCAAATACGGCGGTAAATTGGGCATCGGTAACTAGACCGGCACCTTGTACGGCAGGGATTTTCAGCGCAAAATACAAGATCACAAAACAATAGGTAATTAAAGCGGCGGTGAGTAAGGACAGCTTTTTTACGCCTTTTACCCCAAAATAATCGTTGATCAAATCGGTGGTGATAAACACCACAGGCCAGGGCAATACGCCCACACTCATGACATATGGTCCAATTTGAATGAGTTTTCCGCCAATGAGTTCGGCCACGACTGCATTGGTTATAAAGATGCCGGCTAGCACTACATAAATGATGTCTTTTCTGGATTGAAACATACCCTTGATTTTAGTTGGATAAAAAAAACCTCCACAAATGTAGAGGTTTTTGTTTTTGATAAAATGGAAATTCTACCACCAGCCGTATACTTTGTATACTACATCTGGTTGATTGTTTCCATAGGCTACACCAATGTCGCGGGCGGCTTTGATGGTTGCTTTTTGGATGTCCACATTGTCTTGTTGTTGTTTCATTTGGAATTTCCATTCTCTCTGATCCAACTCTTTTACACGTTGTGCAATTTTTGAAGACAACACTTGTGCATCTTTGTAACAAGCTGCACCTGGCTCAATTTGAGAAAGAATAGCTCCTGCATTTTCAGCACTAGATAAATCTTGGGCTGCATTCCATGCTGTTGTAGCTTCCATCAAACGTTGTTTGCACGCACGGTCAATTTGTTTTTGGTAAATCGGCGCTACTGCATCCATTGCTTTGTCGTAACAAGCCTTGCAAACTTCTGGCACACTAGTTAATTTCATGATAGCTTCTTCATACTTGTTTTGAGCTGCCATAGTTTGAGCGTCTTTCAAGATAAAATCACATTTGCTGTTAAAGTACTCCATGATTTTGGTTTTCCCTTTTTCGATAAACGTTTGGTATACCGGATCTTTGGTTTTCAACCCGTTTAAAGCAGCGATATAAGCTTTCGTTTCATTAACTCCCACCCCTTTCAAGGTTACCGATTGGCTTGAAAACAAGGTGCCTTCTAAACCGTCTCCAATGTATAAAGTTACTTCTAAGGTGTACGCATGCATTGGTGGTGCAGTAGGAGTAATGTCTTTGGTTAACACCGATACATTGGTAGTGATGATGAATCTTGAATTAGATGAACCACCCAATCCATTTGCCGTAGCGATTTGCGACAATTTGTTGGATAAACTGGCTTTTACGGCAGGAGTTAATCCTTCGATTTGTGCAGGAATATAAGGTGTTAGAGCAATTCGAGCTCCGTCATCTGATTTTCCAGCTGTGTTTTGTGCCGATGCTGTCAGTGACAAACCAAGCACACAGATTGCTAAAAATAATTTTTTCATAAGGTTGTATTTTTATTTTTCACCAATTACAATAGACGCTTGACCTAATCCTTTCATGGTTAGTTTAGCCGTAATTTGGTATTTTTCTTTTAAGAATTTTTGTAAGCCTTTGGCCCATCCACGGGTATCTTGTGCTTTTCCGGTAGCGTCCATTAAGGCAATACGAACTTGCTCAAAATACATTTTGTTTTCAGATGATTCAGTTGTGCTGAATCTTCCTTTTACGGTGTTGTCAGAAACCCATTTTTCAATGATAGATCCCAATTCTTCTCCTTCGTATTCTGATTCTAAATCACCATCAAACGAGTCGAATTTTTTGATTCTCATGGTTACTTCTCTACCATTTTCGAACATGTCTTCGAAGTGTTTTTGAAGCAATCCGTTAAAGTTGTCTAGGTGAGATAATACCGCAGTTTCTAACATTACGGGTAGTGGTGCACCAATTAAATCATTACCTGTTCCTGAAGCACCAGCTACGTTTTTATCGGTGTAAGCATCAAAACCAGCTAAATCAAAGGTCACTGATTTTTTAGGACCAAATGAATTGATTTTCCAGTTAATTTGCATCCAGATATCTGCTTTGGCTACGCTTTTCAATTTGTCAACCGGGCTTTCGCTCACACCAGCACCTGTTTTACTTGTTGTCATTGCGTTTTCAGCTGCTTCAGATTCGATTGATTTTAGAGTTTGCTCCAATGATTTCAATTGAAATCCACGGGCAGCCATTAATTCACCCAATTTATTCATCACTAACGTCAATTCGGTATTTTCTTGTACCGCACGTTTATAATCAGAAATTTTCATTTTGGAACCTTGGTTGTCAAATTCCATAAAAAAACCATTAGTGATACACCAGTTGTCGCTGGGAACTACCATAATGATTGGTTTTTTTGCTTGTGCAAATGAGTCAATTGCTACTAAAGCAAAAAGGGCAACTACTAAATATTTAAAGTTAATTTTCATAAGTTAAGTTATTGTTTAATAATATTGTCGGCAATTAATTTAGCCTTTAATTCTGCACGTAAAATGCGTACAATCAATCCATTGGTTACGCTTTCTGACGTTTTTTTGCGATCGCGGCTCAATTTGTTGCCAATGCGTTCGTCACGAAGTGAAACATAGTTTTTGTATTCGCCACCATCGGCAAAAAATGCATTAAAATAGTCTTCGTATTTTTCTTGCGCGTTTACTTCAAAAATCAATGGTTTTTGATTGCACTCTTGTTTACCTTCACGGATGCCATTAAAAATTACATCACGCATGGCATTCTTTTTGGCTTGCTCAACCGCATCAGCACGGTTTCTTCCGTTACCCCAAGCTTTCAAGGTTTGAGAGCCGTCTAGTTCTACACCCATACATTCTGTTTTGTAGTTGTAGTATCCGGCTGTTTTTTTCTGTGCTGTTGCGCTTAGTGTGAGCGCGAACACAAATAAAGTTACTAGTAAATTTTTCATGGTATCAAATTTTAAAATCCTGCAGACAATCCTTTAACAATTCCAGCATTTTCTAAGTCTTTGCGTAACTCTTCTTTACGGACAGAGATTAGCACACCAATTTTGTATTCTTTTCCTACTTTCATGCGGTCTTCCGCTGCTACAGCTCCATCATTTGTTAGGGATACAAATTTTAGGTATTTCCCACCATCAGCAAAAAAGGCGTCAAAAAAGTCAGCTTTTTCTTCTTCGATGTTTGGGTTGTTTGTAAGTGGAGATTGTCCTGGAACACGGTCAGTTCCGGCAAAACCTCTGAAAATGATTCCGTGAACGGCATTCTTTTTAGCTTGTTCAATGGCTACATCTGGTTTTTTGGAATACGACCAAACTTTAATTAAGTACGTTCCGTTTACACCTGTTTGTACGGCTTCTAATTCATAGCGCCACGCGTTGGTGTCTTTGTTTGCTTTTTTCTTTGCTTGAGCTGATCCAGTGAAGGCAAAAGCTACTACAGCCAATAGGGTAATTGCGAATTGTTTCATTTTTGTTTTTGTTTGAAAATTAATAAAAAACCATTTCCTTGACCGAGCAAAGAAATGGCTGTAAATCTACTATATTATTTTAATTGACGAATCAACAAACCAGGGTAGAATTTTTTTCCGCCTTTGAACGTTGTTCTGTCTACAGCACCTTCAACAGGAACTTCATCGCCTAAATTTTGTCTGTTGTCCCAAATTTTGTCACCATCCACTTTAATGGTTCCGATGCTTTTGTATTCGATTTTTCCTGTTTTTTGGTCCATTACGGCTTCCAATACTTCAAATTTGTCGCCACCTTCTAAACCTTCTTTCAACCCAATTTTAGCAGTGATTGGTTCTCCAGTATACAACGGCACTTTTGGTTTAAACACATCGAAGTTTTTTTGCAGTTTTGCATAAACTTTCTCTATGTTACGTGCAACTGAAAGTTTGATGATTTGGTCTTCTGTTCTTTTTTCTTTCAAAGAGAACGTTACCAACGTAGTTGCTTTTTGAGAACCCACAAATTCCATTTGGAACAAGTCAGTATTTTTATCAAATAATGCTTTTTTTGCAGGCGTCATATCAGCTTTTTCGCCATACATGTCTTGGAAGAATGACCCTTGAGTAACATCGTCCCATTTCAATTTATATAAATAAGAAGTCGTCCAAACCGAGTAGCCTTCTTTTCCTTTGTTATATGCAATTTCTGCCGCTTTTTCGATACCCATACGCACTAATCCTGGTGCATTGCTGGCTGCAATAATTGCCGCGTCACGTATTCCTCTGGCAATAGGTTCGTTTTCAACAAATTTCATGGTAGAAACCACCACAAAGGTGTTGTTGATTAACTCAAATCCTGCTGATTGCAACAAATATTTTCCATCACTTGAAGCGGCTGCTGTTTTTACATCCAAAAAGGAGGCGTTAAACGCACCACGCGTACCAATTAGCTCATAATCGAAACTACCGTCTGCCTGGCGATTGAACCATTTGGCTACTAATTTTTTGGCAATTTGTTCGTCTTTGAAGTATTTTTCGATTACCTCAGGCGTTTTTGATTCAACCGTATCCGTACTGTATTTGGCTGGATTGAATGATTTTGCTCCAATGTTGTGATTATCGTACTTATCTGGGAAGTCTGCGCCATAATAGGCATTGATTACCTGGTCTTTTTTAGGAAAATTAGAAGACTCAATCAAGATCGTATGCAACGAACTTCTACGGTACTTGGTCTCTTTCATGTCTTTTTGGTTCTCCTGGGCATGTAGCATAGTAGAACAAAATACCGTGCTGAGTGTAAT
>JAGNTC010000047.1 GCA_017987725.1 Flavobacterium sp. | reverse complement strand
TCAATGGAGAAAATGTACTTTGTTACAAATGTATCTTTATGGTGGTGTTCATGATCATGATCGTGTGCGTGATCGTGTGCGTGATCTAGAGCTTCTGCTGACATAGGATATAGTTCTTAAATTAGTGTATAATATTATTTTACAAGGGCAGCCATAGTTGTTGGCTTAACAGCCATACTATCAACTGCTTTTGAGTCACCACTCTCTGGAGCAGGAGCAGCTGCTGCAAGTAATTCTTCTTTAATTGTTTTTTGAGTGGCCAACCACTTTTTGTAATCCTCGGGGGTATCTACCACAATCTTCATTTGCATGTTGTAGTGAGAAGCTCCACAAATTTTATTACAAAGCAACAAATAATCAAAAGTATAAGGATCTAATGCTGGCATGCCTTTCGCAACCAATTCGATACTTTTCTTAGCTCGAATCGCATTGATGTTAGCTACTTTTTCTTGCATAAATTGCATGTCGCGCATCTGTTGTGTGGTATAAATAGGCTCAAAAGCAAATTGAGTAACCATACCTGGCACACAATTCATTTGGGCTCTAAAATGAGGCATGAAAGCAGAGTGCAAGACATCTTGCGAACGCATTTTAAATAATATCTTTTTACCAACTGGCAAATGCAATTCAGTTACTACTTTGTCATCTTGTGCATTGGGATCGGCTGCATCAACTCCCAAAGCATTAACTCCGTCTATGTATCGCACATTGGCTTTACCCAAGACATTGTCTTCTCCAGAGTATCTGGCTTTCCAGTTGAATTGTTGAGCATACAATTCGATTTCGATCACATCTTCGTCTTCATCAACAAACATAATGTTTGTCCAAGCATACAATCCATACAAAATCAAACCAGCCAACACAATAGCAGGGATAATACTCCAAATAAATTCGAGTTTATTGTTGTCGGCAAAATACAAGGCAGTATTTCCTTCTTTACCACGGTATTTGAAAGCAAAATAATGCAGAAAGGCTTGGGTTACCGTTTGCACAAAAAAGATAAGAACCCAAGTAATGTTCATGAGACTATCTACTGTTGATCCATGTGCGGATGCTGGCGTATGCAATACCAACCCTCCCCATTCAAGTAAACCATATATAGTAAACACATAAATAAAAGCCAAGAAACCAAACATGAGGTATCCTTGTACATTATTATCATTATCAGTTGCAATTTGAGAACTTTGTTTTACGCCCACTTGGGTTAAATCAAAAATCTTCGTCAATTGCCATAAAGCAACAGCCAATAAAACTAAAACTATAATTACCAACAAACTTGTCATCTGTTATTTACTTTAAATATTAATAATGAAAATGTTTACTTTCTTCGATGAAAGGATTTCGTTTAGGGAATAAAGGTGCTTTGGTCAATGCCGTAAATACAACATAAATGAATAATCCTAGGAAGAAAAACAAGGAACCAATTTCAGGAATTCCAATGTACCACTGATCTCCTACAGTTGCAGGCATAATCATATTAAAGAAATCAACATAGTGACCCAATAATATTACCGTGCCGGCCATAACCAATACCCAAGTAATGCGTTTGAAATCGGTGTTGATTAATATAAGGATAGGGAAAATAAAATTCATGACAACTGCACCAAAAAACGGCAAGTTGTATAATTCAATACGTGTTACAAAATAGGTAACTTCCTCAGGAATATTCGCATACCAGATTAACATGAATTGAGAGAACCATAAATAGGTCCAAAATACACTTATTCCAAACATAAATTTGGCTAAATCGTGGATGTGACTAGTGTTTACGTGCTCTAAATAGCCTCTGTCTTTGAGGTATAAGGTAACCATACAAATTGTAGTGATTCCACTTACAAAGAAGCTCGCAAATACGTACCATCCAAATAAAGTACTGAACCAATGTGGGTCAAAAGACATGATCCAATCCCAAGACATAATTGATTCTGATACGATAAAGAATACCAAAAACATGGCCGAGATATTGAAGTTCTTTTTGTAAAAATTATTATCTGTTGACTCGTCTTGTGCCAAACAGTTTTTTCTAGAATAATAACGGTATAGATTCCATCCAATCAAAAATATGGCAGCACGCACAATCCAGAATGGGAAGTTAAGGTAGCCCGCTTTGTTTTGAATTAATTTATCGTGGGCTACAACTTCAGGATCTAACCAAACAAATAAGTGATTAAAATGTAATCCACATAAAACCAAAAGGATAAAAAACAATACAGAACCCCAAGGAAGGTAGGCAGTTATGCCTTGCATTACTCTAAATAATACGGGAGACCATCCTGCTTGAGCAACTTGTTGAATTCCGTAGAATACCAATACACCTAAGGAGATTAACAAGAAAAATATACACGCTACATAAACCGCTGACCAAGGCTTGTTTTGCAATTGGTGCAACACGTGCTCTAAGTGTTCCTGGTGAGCTGCATGCGCGTCTTCGTGAGGTGGTGCTGGATTAGTATGTGTAACAGCTGGGGCAGCAACATGCGTTGAATCATGTGCAATAGAATCCTTAGCTATTGTAGTGGTATCCGCTGGAATTGCGTGCTCCTCAGTAGCGTGTGCAACAGGTGCAGCAGGATGAGCAGCTGCTTCATGATGTCCATGAGATTCGGCAGCAAGTATTTTTTCAACTTCTTCAATATTTTTGGGTGCGCTTAAAAAACCATATCCTATCCCAAGAATACCAAGTACCATGAGAACAAAAGAAAAATTTCTTAATTTACTTGAAAATGTATACATATCTATTCAGATCAGTTATTCGTTGATTACAATTCACTTTTTAATTTCAACACATAACTGGCTACTAACCAACGCTCATGTGCATTCAATTGATTGGCGTAAGAACCCATGGCGTTCAAACCATACGTTTGTACGTGAAAAATACTTCCAACCGTAATTGTTGGACGGTCTTTGTAGCTAGGAACACCAAGGTACTTGCCTTGTGTAACTAACTTTCCTTTGCCATCACCTGCATTACCATGACAGATGCCACAGTATATCTCGTATAATTCTTTGGCTTTGTCCATGTCAACACTAGCTGAATCAAGCGGTGAAGTAAAATTCGTTTTGGACAACTCATAACCAGCCGTTGTATTTGGATAGGCATATACTTCTTGTCCTCGGTTTATGGTTCCTTCAACTGGAAGTTGACCTTCTTTGCCATTTTTAAACGCGTTTGACTCTGCATACGTTTCGTATCCTAAAGGCTCATACATGTTTGGCATGTACTGATAATTAGGCTTTGACTTATCGTGACATGAAGCTACAACAAGAGCAAAACTCACTAAAAGGGATATTTTATATATACTTTTCATAGTAGTTATTAATGCTTTTCGATTACTTTGACTTCAACAGCTCCGGTACTTTGAAAAAAACTTACCAACTCGGATTCGTTATCGTGTACGGCAACTTCCATAAGAAAGTGGTCATCTGTTGTTCTTACATCGGGATTCTCTGCTTGTTTAAATGGCCATAATCTGCTACGCATGTAGAAGGTAATAACCATAAGGTGAGCCGCAAAAAATACGGTCATCTCAAACATAACAGGCACAAAGGCAGGCATGTTTTGAATGTAGGCAAAACTTGGTTTACCACCGATATCTTGTGGCCAATCTTGGATCATAATGTAATTCATCATGGTAGTGGCTACGGATAATCCGATGCATCCATATATGAAGGCACAAATGGCCAAACGCGTTGGGGCAATTCCCATAGCTTTGTCTAATCCGTGTACAGGGAAAGGAGTGAATACTTCTTCGATATGATGATGTGCAGCGCGGGTTTTCTTTACCGCATCCATTAATACATCATCGTCATTATAAAGGGCGTAAATTACTTTATTACTCATGATGTGAATCTTTATTTGCTTCTCTTTGTTTTTTATAATTTTCTCCAGAAGTTTTCAAAATTGTTTTAACCTCAGCTTGTGCAATCACAGGGAATGAACGTGCATACAACAAGAATAAAACAAAGAAGAAACCAATTGTTCCAATGAATATACCAATATCAACGAATGTTGGTGAGAACATCGTCCAAGAAGACGGCAAGTAATCACGGTGTAATGAAGTAACAATGATTACAAAACGCTCAAACCACATTCCTATATTTACGACTATAGAAATAATAAAAGAGAACATGATACTGGTACGTAATTTTTTGAACCACATGAATTGTGGAGAGAATACATTACAAGTCATCATTGACCAATAGGCCCACCAGTAAGGTCCAGTTGCTCTATTTAAGAAGGCATACTGCTCATACTCTACTCCAGAATACCATGCCACAAACAACTCCGTAATGTAGGCTACCCCTACAATAGAACCTGTAATCATGATTACAATGTTCATTAATTCGATGTGTTGTATGGTAATGTAAGCTTCTAAATTAGACACTTTTCTCATGATGATCAACAAGGTGTTTACCATCGCAAATCCAGAAAATACAGCTCCTGCCACAAAATAGGGAGGGAAAATCGTGGTGTGCCATCCCGGAATTACAGAAGTAGCAAAGTCAAAGGATACAATCGTGTGAACCGAAAGTACCAGTGGAGTAGCTAAACCAGCTAAAACCAAGGAAACCTCCTCAAAACGTTGCCAATCTTTTACTCTTCCACTCCATCCAAAACTTAAGATAGTATAAATTCTTTTGGTAAATGGGGTTACGGCACGGTCTCTCAACATGGCGAAGTCAGGCAACAATCCCGTCCACCAAAATACAAGGGATACCGATAAATAAGTTGAAATTGCAAATACGTCCCACAACAAGGGCGAATTAAAGTTTACCCATAAGGATCCAAATTGGTTTGGAATTGGTAAAACCCAGTAAGCCAACCATGGACGACCCATGTGAATGATTGGAAATAAACCGGCTTGAATTACCGAGAAAATGGTCATGGCTTCAGCCGAACGGTTGATGGCCATTCTCCAACGTTGACGGAATAGTAATAATACCGCCGAGATCAAGGTTCCAGCGTGACCAATACCTACCCACCATACGAAATTGGTAATATCCCAGGCCCAGCCAATGGTTTTGTTTAATCCCCAAGTTCCAATTCCTGTTGAAACGGTGTATATGATACAGCTTAATCCCCAAAGAAAAGCGGCTAAGGCAATTGAAAATACTATCCACCAGTGTTTGTTAGCTTTTCCCTCAACAGGTGCAGCTACATCAACGGTTACATCGTGATATGATTTATCACCTATAACTAAAGGTTTTCTAATGGGTGCTTCGTAGTGAGACGACATAATCCTTTATCTTGTTTATTAATAATTTACGAATTTCTTACTTTAACGTGGTAGAACACATTTGGCTTAGTTCCTACATGCTCCAACAAATGATACATTCTGTTTTCGGCAGCCAATTCAGCTACTTTGCTTTCTTTATCATTTACATCTCCAAATACCATAGCGCCTGAAGAACATGCTTTTGAACAAGCCGTTTGGAATTCACCGTCTTGGATCGCTCTTCCTTCGTTTTTAGCTTTAAGAATAGTAGCTTGCGTCATTTGGATACACATCGAACATTTTTCCATTACCCCACGTGAACGTACATTCACATCTGGATTGATGACCATACGACCTAGATCATCGTTCATGTGGAAATCAAATTCACTGTTTTGGCTGTATAAGAACCAGTTGAAACGACGTACTTTATACGGACAGTTGTTGGCACAGTAACGTGTACCTACACAACGGTTATACGCCATGTGGTTTTGCCCTTGACGGCTATGTGAAGTGGCGGCTACCGGACAAACTGTTTCACAAGGTGCGTGATTACAGTGTTGGCACATTACCGGCTGGAAAGCAACTTGTGGGTTATCGGCTGGTTGTTCCATTTGGCCAAATCCGCCCAATGAACCTTTGTCACCAAATAAACCTTTGAAACCTTCTTTTTTCTCGTCGTCTTGTGCGAAAGTATCTTCTGAAGAATAATACCTGTCAATACGCAACCAGTGCATGTCGCGGCTTCTGCGTACCTCTGATTTTCCTACAACTGGCACATTGTTTTCGGCGTGGCAAGCAATAACACAGGCCCCACAACCGGTACAAGCGTTCAAGTCAATGGATAAGTTAAAGTGATGTCCAGCTGAACGATCAAATGGCTCCCATAAATCAACTTTGGTTGCTTCAACTTCTTTGTGATCCAACGAAACCATTGGAACAACATTCCATTCTTTCGCGTCTCTTGTATTGAATATTTCAAGGGTAGTTTCTTTGATGATATCCCCTCTACCCATTAATGTTTTTTGTGATTGTACACAGGCAAATTCATGTTCGCCATCCGCTTTAGCGATAGACACAGACTGCACATTATTGAAACTTTGGTACAGTGCATATGCATTAACACCCACCTGCATTTCTTCTTTTAGAGCTGCTTTTTTGCCATACCCTAAGGCTAATCCAACTGTTCCAACGGCTTGACCGGGTTGAACAATTACAGGAACATTTTTGATAGCAACGTCATTTACGCTAATAGTAGCATAGCTTCCGTTGAGACCGCCATTGGCCACATTATTGTTTTGTAATCCTAATTTTTCAGCATCAACTCTAGACACACATAAGTAGTTATCCCAAGAAACACGAGTAATTGGATCAGGTAATTCTTGTAACCAAGGGTTGTTGGCTTGTTGCCCATCCCCTAAACCGGTTTTGGTGTATAATACCAATTCAAATCCTTTAGCAGCTTGAGTACCTGCCAAAGCAGAAGCGGCAGCAGCATAATTAACGGCTCCTCCGGTTAAACCAGCTGAAGCTCCTACAAAAACACCGTCATGCAACACTTTATTCCAAGAAGATCCTGCGCTAATTGCGGCAGCTGATGCTTGAATATAAGTGTAGTATGAAGCAGCATTTCCTGTTAGTGACAATAAACAATCTTGAAATTGTTTGGTATCAAAAAGTGGACGAATGGTAGGTTGTTGTAGAGAATAGGTTCCTTTGGTTAACATAAAATCATTCCATGATTCTAAGTAATGAGGAACAGGTGCAGCGACAGTAGTTACAGAAGCGGTTTCGTCTTCTTTTAAACTAAATGCAACCGAAGTAGTTACTTTTTTCAATGCGCCTTCAAATCCAAGTGCAGCAGGCATTGTAAACACGGGATTAACTCCGTGCATAACTAATGTATGTACAGCACCGGCTTTCATGTCGGCAACCAATTGAGCTACTTTTTCGTTTGATCCTTTACGGATTTGACGCGTTCCCATGGTAGTGAAAGCTTCACTTGCCAAGGCTTGGTTAATAGCCAATACAAGTAATTGTGCATTTTTATCTTGAATTCCTGAAACTAAAACTCCTTTTGATCCAGCCGCTTTGAGTTGTTGAGCCGCTTTTTGAATTGCAGCATCATTAGCCGTTTTAGTTGTAGCTATGCCTGAATTTGTAATGATATTGTAAATGAAAACCAAGGCTGATTTTTGTTGAGCCACGGACATCGGTACGCGTTTATCGGCAGCAGCACCAGAAAGTGTCATATTCGCCTCAAACTGATAGTGACGAGACATTTTACCGTTTTTAGGCACACGACCTTGCGCATAGCCTGCATTGTAATTTCCACCTTGCCAATCTCCTAAGAAATCAGCACCTATAGATACTATTAAATTGGATTTTGAAAAATCGTAATTCACTAAGGCTCTTTCGCCGTAAACGGTTTCAAAAGCATCAAGTGCAGCAGATTCTGAAACGGCATCGTATACAACGTGTTTTGCAGTTGGGTTTTGTGCGATAAATTCGGCAATCAATTTTTCGGTAGAAGGAGAAGCCAAGGTTCCTGTAAGGATAACCACTTGTTTTCCTTTGGCCTTCGCCTCGGCTACACTTGATTTAAGTTTAGCATCTACCTCAGACCAACTTGCCGTTTTACCAGCAATTTTTGGTTGTTTCAATCGCATGCTGTCATACAAAGACAAAATCGAAGCGTGTGCTCTTGCGTTTGCCGTAAAATTGGCGCCAGCTAGCGTATTGTTATCAATTTTAATTGGACGACCCTCTCTGGTTTTAACCAATAGATTAGCAAAATCAAATCCGTCAAAAAAGGAGGTAGCATAGTAATTTGAAACACCGGGAATGATTTGTTCCGGTTGAATTACATACGGAATGGATTTACGTACAGGACCTTCACAGGCTGCTAATGATGCAGCAGCAGTAGAGAAACCTACATACTTTAAGAAATCACGACGTGTAGTTGATGAATCCGTTAACGCATTCTTGTTTCCTAAAAATTCATCTGTTGGGATTTCCTCAACAAATTCATTATTTCTAAGCGCCTCAACAATAGAACTATTTTCGTTTAGCTCTTCAACACTTTTCCAGTATTTTTTGTTTGATGACATTGTATATAAATATTAGCTCTTAATAATTTTTTTTAATAGTGGCATTTACCACACTCTAAACCTCCCATTTGCGCAGCAGTCAATTTGGTCACGCCGTATTTTTTAGAAAGTTCCTCGTGAATTTTGGTGTAGTACTCATTTCCTTCCATTTTCACTTCTGTTTTGCGGTGACAACTGATACACCAACCCATAGTTAAAGGAGCAAACTGTTTTTGAATTTCGTAAGTCTGAACCGGTCCGTGACAGGTTTGACATTCAATCCCAGCAACCGTTACGTGTTGTGAGTGATTGAAATACACGAAATCAGGAAGGTTGTGGATACGCACCCATTTCACAGGTTGCGTTTTCCCGGTATATTTTTGGGTGGCTACATCCCAGCCCACTGCAGTGTATAATTTTTGGATTTCCCCATCGTAAAATGCTTTAGAATACTCAGCAGTAGCTGTCGTATCAGACACTTCGTTGATATTTTTGTGGCAATTCATACACACATTTAACGAAGGAATACCCGCGTTTTTACTGACACGTGCCGCAGAGTGGCAATATTTACAATTAATTCCATTGCTTCCGGCATGGATTCGGTGAGAATAATGTATAGGCTGTACGGGCTCATAATCTTGATCTACACCAATTTGCATCAGATAACCATACACAAAATAGGCACTTGCTAACATCAGAAGAATGGCGCTCACCAAAACCAAAAACTGGTTCTGTGCAAATGCTTTCCAAATGGGTGTTGATTTTTGTTTTTCAGCTACCTCAATTACATTGGCTTTGGCAATTTTAACCAAGATGTTGTTTACTAAATACAACATCACGATTAACATCAACATTACTGCTGAAAGGGCCAATAAAATCACATCGTTGGATATACCGCCTTGGTTGGTGTTTGTTCCAGGAGGAGCAGCTGTAGTTGCTGCAACTGGTTCCGCTTTTGGCTCAGAAGTGTAGGCAATGATGTTGTCTATATCTTGATTGGACAATTGAGGAAAAGCAGTCATGACTGACTTGTTGTTTTCTTCAAATACTTTTACGGCTTTAGCATCTCCTGATTTAATTAATTCCGAACTGTTTTTTACCCATTTGTACAACCAAGCCATGTCGTATTTGTTTGCAATACCACGAAGCGCAGGGCCTGTAGCTTTCGCATCTAATTTGTGACATGCTGCACAATTGGCATTAAACAACTCTTTTCCAGCGGCAGCATCACCACCAGAAGCAGGGGCTGCAGCGGGTGCAGCTGCGTCGGCAGGGGCTGCGGGCGCAGGAGTTTGTGCAAAAGAAGTAAAGGAAATGGACAGCGAAAACGCTATGCTTAAAAACAGTACTCTTGAAATCGAATTATGGTTACCCACTTTTTTCATATTTTGTAATGATTATCGACTAAAAACGGCGTATTTGTTGGTTTTATGACAGTAATTAAAAACACGCCTTATTTAAAAACTCGCACAAAAATACGACTTAAGAACTATTCTCAAAACCTTAAAATAGTCTTAAATAACAATTTATATTAATTCTAAATAATTTAATTCCAAGCTGAATTTCATTAAATAGTACATTTGCATAAAAATCAATTAATTATGAATGTAGCAGCTAGAAAAAGGGGGTTTTATCTATTGGTAATTTTAACGTTTTCAAGCACAATTAGCATTGCGCAACGCCATCTTAACTCCGTAAATCATGATCCAAAAATTGAAGCATTGCTGGCCGAAAAAAGAAAAATCAATACATCCATTACGGTTACCGATAAATACAAAATCCAGCTTTTTTCAGGCGAGAGTGAAGCAGCAAAAAAAGCACTTATAAGCTGCCGAAAAGAATTCAAAAACCTCGATGCTACAATCGTGTTTAGCACGCCTTCTTATAAAGTGTGGGTCGGTAATTTTAAATCGCGGATTGAGGCCGAAAAAAATGTAACCGAGCTGAAAAAAAAATACCCAAACGCCTTCGTTATTCGACCGAATAAATAAAAAAAGGCGCTCCGAATTGGAACGCCTTTCATAGAAGTAGCAAACTACTTATTTCAATTTTTTCTTCACGGCAACTTCTTGGAAGGCCTCAATTACATCCAATTCTTCGATGTTGTTGTAGTTCTTAATTTGAATACCACAATCGTATCCTTTGGACACTTCTTTAACGTCGTCTTTGAATCGTTTCAAGGTGGCCAATTCACCGGTAAACACAACGACTCCTTCACGAATGATTCGGATACGAGAGTTGCGGAATATTTTACCATCGGTTACCATACAACCAGCAATTGAGCCCACTTTTGATATTTTGAAGATCTCTCTAATCTCGGCAGTACCGGTAATTTCTTCTTTCATTTCTGGCGACAACATGCCTTCCATCGCATCTTTCAAGTCATCGATGGCGTCGTAAATGATCGAATAGTTACGGATATCGATTTCTTCTTTGTCGGCCAATTGTCTGGCATTTCCTGCAGGACGCACATTAAAGCCGATGATGATTGCATCCGATGCCGAAGCCAACATTACGTCGGTTTCTGTAATGGCACCCACGCCTTTGTGAATGATGTTAATTTGAATTTCTTCGGTTGACAATTTCGAGAACGAATCCGACAAAGCTTCAACCGAACCATCCACGTCCCCTTTCAAGATAATGTTCAATTCTTTAAACTGACCCAAGGCGATACGTCGACCAATCTCGGCCAAGGTAATGTGACGCTGTGTTCTCACTGACTGCTCACGCATCAATTGGGTACGTTTGGCCGCAATTGCTTTGGCTTCTCTTTCGTCATCAAACACGTTAAATTTATCTCCCGCTGTAGCTGCACCATCTAGTCCCAATACCGAAACTGGCGTTGAAGGACCTGCTTCTAACACAACATGTCCACGCTCGTCGTGCATGGCTTTGATTTTTCCGTGGTGTTTTCCAGCCAACATATAATCTCCAATTTTTAAGGTTCCATTTTGAACCAAAATAGTGGAAACATATCCTTTTCCTTTATCTAAGAAAGCTTCTACTACCGTTCCAGAAGCCAATTTATTTGGATTGGACTTCAAGTCAAGTATTTCCGCTTCTAACAATACTTTTTCAAGTAGTTCTTTTACTCCTGTACCGGCTTTGGCCGAAATATCGTGCGATTGGATTTTTCCACCCCAATCTTCAACCAATAAATTCATTCCTGCCAAACGCTCCTTGATTTTCTCTGGATTGGCGTTGGGTTTATCTATTTTATTGATCGCAAAAATAATGGGCACATTGGCTGCTTGCGCATGACTGATTGCCTCTTTGGTTTGGGGCATGATGTCGTCGTCGGCAGCAATCACAATAATAGCGATATCCGTAACCTGAGCACCACGTGCACGCATTGCGGTAAAGGCCTCGTGACCCGGTGTATCTAAAAAGGCAATTTTTTGACCATTGTCCAGCGTTACACCATAAGCCCCGATATGTTGGGTAATTCCTCCAGACTCACCAGCAATTACGTTTTCTTTTCGAATGTAATCGAGTAGCGATGTTTTACCGTGATCGACGTGACCCATTACGGTCACAATTGGCGCTCTGTACAACAAATCTTCCGGCGCATCTTCAACTACTTGAATGGATTCTTCGAGATCTGTAGTAATGAATTCCACATCAAACCCAAATTCGTCAGCCACAATAGTTAAGGTTTCGGCATCCAATCGTTGGTTCATGGTTACCATGATTCCCAATGACATACACGTTCCAATCACCTTAGTAATTGGCACATCCATCATGGTAGCAATCTCTCCTACAGTTACAAACTCGGTAACCTTGATAGTTTTACTGCCTTCCTCAATGGCGCGTTGCTCTTCGTCTGATTTTTGACGATGCGTTTCACGCTTGTCTCTTCGGTATTTTGCCGCTTTGGATTTGCTGCCTTTTCCTTGCAGTTTCTCTAGCGTTTCGCGTATTTGATTTTTTACTTCCTCTTCTGTTGGCTCCACCTTTGCCACAATGGCTGGTCGAGCTCCTTTTACAAAACCTGGACGAGAAGATCGATCCCCAGGGGAATTGGGTGAAATTTTATTAGGATTAGCTGCTCCTGGAACTCCCGGACGTACTTCGCCTGGTTTTAAAGGAATGCGTTTTCTTTTGTTTTTATTGGCCGCATCACCCGGTTTATTGGGTACAATTTTTGGCTCTTCTTTTTTCTTTTTGGGCTTGTTAAACTGAGACAAATCAATGGTCTGTCCAGTGAGTGTCGCTCCAGATAATTTTTGATATTGGGTTGTAAACGCTTCTTCTGTAGCTTCTGTTGAAGGATCAACAGCAGGTGATTCAGCAGCTGCTTGTGCGGCAGGCTTTTTGCTCGCAGCTGTCTCTTTTGTTGGAGTCTGAGCAGCCGGAGTTGCCGGTGATTTTTTGGGGTCCAAATCAATCGTGCCTACTTGAATAGGTCCAGAAACCGTTGCCTTGGCCTTGATGACTTCCAAACGTTGGCGTTCTTCATCAGCTTTGCGCTTGTCTTCAATTTCTTTTTCACGCTCAATGCGAAGCGCTTCTTTCTCTTTTCTTTTTTCTTCGCTTACTTCCAAGGAAGCGGCTTTGTTTCCTTTGTCACCCGCAAATTCGTTTTGTAAAATACTGTATTCTGCATCCGAAATTTTAGCATTAGGATTTGCGTCAATAGCAATGCCTTTATCTTTAAGATAATCTACTGCTCTTTCTAAGGAAATATTCAATTCCCTTAGTACCTTGTTTATTCGAACTACTCTTTCTTCAGACATATAAATCTTTTATTTAACGTAATTTTTGTTGTGTTGTGCGCGGAAAAACAGCCTTAGCTATTGAATTCCTCTTTTAAAATTCTCATTACTTC
>JAGNTC010000172.1 GCA_017987725.1 Flavobacterium sp. | reverse complement strand
ATAAATTATTTAACATTATGTTTTGCGCCGAATCTCTGAAATGAACGCCATCAGGATATAAATAGATAGGGTTGCCAAAAACATTTTTTAGCAAAGGTACGTAAGTAGCTGCTAAAAGATAAGCAGTATCGGAAACCATTTTTGAATAGTTATTTGCAAAATCGATACCAAAGAGTGAGGGCGTTACGTCAGCTAACAGTACTTTTGCTCCATTTCCTTTGGCCATATTAATCATAGTAATAAAATTATTTGAGATAGTCGAGAGTGGGACTTGCCCTCCTACATCGTTGGCACCATGAGCCAAAATAACATGTGTTGGTCGGTGGTAGGCTAATACACCAGGTAAGCGGGCAACAGCTTGCGCTGTAAACTCGCCGCCCAGACTGTCGTTAATGACGGTAACGGGTGCAAACTCATCAAGTTTTTCATTTTTGATCCGCAGTCTTAAGAGCTCTGCAAATGTATTGCCAGGCGTTACTTGTTGAAAATATTCACCATCAATACTTATGCCATAGCCCTGGGAAATAGAGTCGCCATAAACCAAAATAACTACGGGCGTTTTAGGTTTCGTTATTGTGAGTGTTGTTTCGTTATCGCTGCTTGTTTCGCCACCTCCGCATGCAGCTAGTACCAAAGCAAAGGATGCTATAAAAAGATATTTTGAAAGAAATTTAAACATGATTTAATTTATAAAGAGTTCTAAAAAATTAAGGTTGACTGAAAATTAAGGGTGCTATTTGTTTTATAAAAGTTTGAGCAGCATCGACTGTTAGATGTCCGTAGTCAACAGATGCCACTTTGATGCCATCTTCACTGTCTCGAGTCAAGCAACCATCACTATTGCAAAAATAATCTAGACCATTAATGTAAACAACCCCTAGTTGTTTGGCCATGTCTTGCATTTGTTGCTGGAACAAGGGCAATTTATCGTTTAGTCCAAAGGTTCCATAAGATAAGCGTAAAGGCGGTTTGGCAACAGAATTACTTTTCTTCCAATTTTCTACAATGTTGTGTGGCAACGAATTGTTCCAATAGGGAGTGGGGCCCATCAGAATGATTTTAGCAACACCAACTTTTCTTAATTCTGAAACTGTTGTTTCAAGCTGCTTTAAATCGTAGAGCCCACCAAAGCCACCTTTGCCGTCTAGCCCGTGCGACCAGTAAGCATACAAGATAACTATCTCTGGCTTGACTTCCTGTAGCAATTTGAAATTGGCGGTATTGATTTCATTGCACCAAGGTCTGGCGTCATTCAGTATTGGCGGGCAAACCGCCGCTGTTCGTTGCGCGATGCCAAACTTAAAAGGGCCTGTATCTTGCAAGTGTTTGAATCCAGGATAGAGTGCTGCAGCATGGGAGTCGCCCCACAAAAATACCATGGGGCGCTTATCTTTGTCGACACAGCTTTCAGCATATTCTGAGGAAGGGTGCCCTTGATCAAGAATACAGGTGTTCATGCGCCAGCCTTCGTGCAGCCAAGGTTGATTTTTCAGAATTTCTTGTATGAATTTGGGAAAACGCGATTCAAAACCGTTTTGCGCATATGTATAACCACCTGCAAGGGCAACCGCCAGCAAGATACCGCACAAACCGACAGGTACTTTTTTAGTTTCAACAAGCAGTTTGCCAAAGCGAATTGGGCGTTCAACAAATCGGTAAGTTAACCAAGCCAACAAAATACCTGCTGCAATCATCGATGCCCGTATGCCAATGCTAGGTGTTTTACCTTCGTGTAGTTCAGCGAACACCAGAAGCGGCCAATGCCACAAATACAACGGAAAGCTAATTAAGCCGACCCAAACGAGCAAGCGATTTGATAAAACAACTCGGTTAAACCATGCGTTCGGCCCTGCTTTAATCAGTAGGTAAGCCGCAATTGTCGGGAAAAGTGCCCAAAATCCAGGAAAGCGGCGCTCTGGGTTGATAAAGTAAACACCGGTTGCCAACAACAGCACGCCAATCCAAGCCGATGCATCGTTCCAATTTTTTGATTTAACGGTGTTTGTTGCATTCAACGTTGTATAAGCTAGTGTTGAACCAATCAATAGCTCCCAAAATCTGGACAGTGGTGAATAAAATGCCGCAATTGAGTAACTTTTTGCAGTAAATAAATTGATGGCAAATGACAGCACAAAAAGTGTGGCGCAAACTTTGAACATATTAAGCTTACGTTTCCACGCGAACAAAACTATCAATGGCCAAAAAATATAGTATTGCTCTTCAACGCCGAGTGACCACAGGTGTAGCAGCGGTTTAAGTTTAGAGCCACCATCAAAGTAGCCCGACTCGTTCCAGAAAGCAAAATTTGATACAAAGGCAGCACCTGCAGCCATATGTTTGCCTAATTGTTTGTAATCGGAAGGTAGGAGCGTAAACCAACCATAAACAAAACTGGCTAACAATACCAAAATCAAAGCTGGAAAAATGCGCTTTATACGTCGCTTGTAAAAATCGAGAAAGCTAAATGTGTTGTTTTGCAGATTTTGAAAAATGATCGTGCTAATTAAATAGCCAGAAATCACGAAAAACAGATCCACACCAATAAATCCACCCTGCAAAGATGCTGGAAAAGCGTGATGAATAACAACCAGTAAAACCGCTATGGCACGAAGCCCATCAATGTCAGGTCGGTAACTGGGGTGCACCATGGTGGAGGGGGCGGAAAATGGATTCAAGAGAGCAATCGTAAAATTGAACACAGGCGAAGAATAAAGTTAAGCTTAATTTCTACAGCTTGAGCAGTGAATTTTATCATTTGAAAGTTTATGACTTGCGCAAAGACAAGTTGAACTCCCAATCAATACGGACTTTGGGGATAGGAGACAATAACACCATGTTTTTGAAAATCCCAAGCATCCCAAAATCATTGCCTCGACAAGCTGCAAAATTTGCTAATAGAGCTTTTGAAGCTAGCGACACCTCTGGCATACATCCTGGTTGGGCGATTCTCCTTGCTAGTATTTGGATGGCCACTTTGGGAAATTTGACGCTTTGGAAAGAACTTATTCGATTACCAGAGATGAACGATTTGCGGGCTCTTTGGTTTGGTTTGTCTTTTGCGATACTAATTTTTGCTTTGATTTGTATCGCATTGAGCTTGTTATGCTGGCGTTGGACTTTAAAGCCAGTTATCGCAATGTTTTTAATCACTGCTGCTATGAGTGGGTACTTCATGCATACCTATGGCGTGGTTATTGACAACTCAATGATCGTCAATGTGCTTCAAACTGATTTGCGAGAGTCGCGTGACTTAATCAGTTGGAAGATGATATTTGCCTTGCTTGTTTTTGCGTTGTTTCCTATTGGGCTACTTTGGCGAATCCAGATTAAACGGTTACCCGTTCTGCGCCATATTAGGCATAACGCACTGTTATTTGTGAGTGGTGTGGCCTTGGCATTTTTAGCCGTACTTCCGAATTACCAAGACTTTGCATCCACGATGCGAAATAATATACAACTTCGGTTTCTAATTAATCCACTCAATTCTTTTTACGCCTTGGGAGATGTGTTGTTGATGGAACCAATCCAAAATGGTCCAGCAGCGGTTTTACCTATAGGTCTTGATGTCCAACTTGGGCCTTCGTATAACAAGTCCCAACCAAAATCACCATTACTTGTTCTTGTTGTAGGTGAGACGGCACGTAGCGGAAATTTCGGCATTAATGGGTACGAAAAAGAAACGACGCCTAGTTTGAGTCAACTGAAAAAAAATACCGACAGTACTGGCTCATTGACCAGTTTTAACAATGTTTGGGCTTGTGGTACCAGTACAGCAACAGCGCTGCCTTGTATGTTTTCGCATTTGGATAGACTGGCTTACCAGGACAGCCAAGAAAATTTAGAAAATCTAGTCGATGTGCTGCAGCGCGCAGGCATGGCAGTGATTTGGTTAGAGAATCAGTCTGGCTGCAAAGGCATATGTGACC
>JAGNTC010000171.1 GCA_017987725.1 Flavobacterium sp. | reverse complement strand
TACCGCCTCTTTGTTTGTGGCGATGGTGGTGAATGCCGCCATGACGGGAGGTTCGATGGATATCGAAGATAGAAATGTGACTAAAAAATCGGCCAAAACCTACAGCATTGTGTTTGGTTGTATCGCGCTTATTTTTGTGGTACTAGGCCATGCGTTTCAAAGTACCGTTGCCAAAGCCATTGGCCATTTGGCGATCATTTCGTTGGTGTTGATGTGGTTGTATAAACTCAAAATCTACCAATGGACCCAAGATTTCCAGCATTCGTTTTTCCCGAAAATGGAAGAAAAATACAAGAATTTCTTGGCCAAAATCCTCACCGGTCGTAAAGCATGGTATGCGCTTATTGGCATCATTGGGATGTTGTTTTTCTCCTTTATTTTATTGGGCATTTTCCCGAGAAAAGTATTGTTCTTCCCCGAGAACATCCCCAATCAGGTGATTGCCTACATCGAATACCCGCAGGGAACCGATATCGAAAAAACCAACAAAGCCACCTTGTTTGTAGAAAAACAAGTCATCGCGATTCTACAAAAATATGTAGATCCCAAAACCAACAAAAACTTCTTGGCCGAATCCATCGTGTCACAAGTGGGTGTGGGTGCTGGAAATCCAAATGTCGATGCGGGCTCTGCCTCTGAAACGCCCTACAAAGGAAAGGTAACGGTCAATTTCTCTGAATTCAAGTTCAGACAAGGCATCAATACCGCCGATATCTTAGAGGAAATTCGCGGAAAAGTAAAAGGCATTGCCGGCGCGAGTGTAACGGTGGAAAAAGACGCCAATGGTCCGCCAGCCGGTTATCCAATTAGTATTCAGCTCACGGGTGCCGACTACGATCAGATGCTCAAAGAGGCAGACAAAATGATTGCCTTTATCAACGCCAAAAATATTCCTGGAATTGAGAAACTCAAAGTGGACATCAACAAAGAAAGTCCCGAATTGGAACTCAAAGTGGATCGTGTAGGAGCCGGAAGTTTAGGCGTATCTACTGGACAAGTGGGCTTTAATTTGCGACGCTCTTTATATGGTCAAGAGATTTCTACTTACAAAGAAGGCGATGACGATTACAACATTACCATGCGCATGCAAAATGACCAGCGCAATAACGAAGACGTGTTGTTTAATCAGTCGCTTACGTTTAGAAATCAAAACAACGGACAGATGATGCAGGTGCCCATTTCGGCCATTTCCTCAACCGAAAAAACCACCACCTACAACCAAATTAAGCGCAAAAACCAAAAGCGCATCATGACCATTTACTCGAATGTACTCACGGGTTACAACGGCGATGCCATAACCAAACAAATCCAAGCCGATTTGAATGGCTATGAATTACCCAAAACGGTAAGCTATTCGTTTTCGGGTGTTCAAGAAGAACAAGGCAAAAACCAAAGTTTCTTGATGTATGCGTTATTCCTAGCCTTGGCTGGAATTACCATTATTATTGTATTGCAGTTTAATTCGGTATCCAAAACCGTTGTGATTTTGTTTACGGTATTGCTTAGTTTTAGTGGGGTATTTTATGGCTACGTGATTGCCAACATGGATTTTGTAATCCTGATGACCATGATGGGAATCATCTCGCTGGCGGGGATTGTGGTGAAAAATGGCATTGTATTGATGGACTTCTTTGTGCTGTTATTGGACAAAAAAGTAATCGACAAGAAGGTAGAAAGCCACGACGATTTATCGCTCGAAGAAATCAAAGAAGTAATCATCGAATCGGGCAAATCCAGGTTACGTCCGGTATTGCTTACGGCCTTGACGGCGGTATTGGGATTAATTCCCTTGGCCATCGGATTGAATTTTGATTTCTTCTCCTTGATTACGGAATTCAATCCGCATGTGTTTATTGGGGGTGACAACGTGATGTTCTGGGGACCATTGGCTTGGACCATCATCTTTGGACTCACCTACGCCACCGTGCTCACCTTGGTAATGGTGCCCGTGATGTTCTATTTGGTGAAACGCACCAAATATGCGCTGCGAGCAAGACGAAACTAAGTTTGTATTATAAAAATTAAAAAAGAGTGTATCCACTGGGTACACTCTTTTTTTTGCCTAGTTGACACTAAAGTGCTTACACAGGCTATTTCCCGTTAAAGCCGGTCATGGTAAATTCCAATCCCGCAGTACCAAATGATTTGATGGCTTCACAGGCCAATTCCAATCGTTCGGGTAAAGCAGCCAACTCCGATTCGCCCCATTCGCCCAACACATAATTCACTTGTTGGCCTTTTTTGAAGGCGTCGCTGATGCCAAATCGGAAGCGCGCATAGTCGTTGCTATTCAATACTAGATTGATGTTTTTCAGTCCGTTGTGTCCGCCGTCGCTGCCTTTGGGCTTGATGCGGATGGTGCCAAAGGGCAAATTCAAATCATCGGTGATAACCAATACGTTTTCTTTGGCTATTTTTTCTTTTTCCATCCAATACTGCACCGCTTTTCCACTCAAATTCATGTAGGTATTGGGCTTGAGCAACAAGTAGGTTCGGCCTTTGAATTTGTATTCGGCCAACGCGCCCAGCTTTACGGTCTCAAACGAAAGCGCTTCTTTTTTGGCCATAAAATCCAAGATTTTAAAGCCGATGTTGTGGCGGGTATTTACATATTCGGCGCCTATGTTGCCAAGGCCAACGATCAAAAATTTCTTCATGGGAGCAATCGTTTCGGGTGGTGTGGAGTTGCTAAACAATCGGGTAAACCAATTCATGGCGTAAATGTAAAATAAAAAGCGCAAAAAGTTTCGGCAAAAAAAAAGCACCCGTAAAACGAGTGCTCTTGGTTGGATTCGGGAATGAACTTATTTTTTCTTTCCTTTTGCCGGTGCTTTGGCTGCTTTGGCTGCTTCTTGAGCTGCTTTCATCGCCGCACGTGAAATCTTCACTTGACAAACCACGGTGTTGTCTGGGTGCATCAATTTGAAGTTGTTGGTTTCAATTTTGGTTACATACAACTTGTTCCCCATTTCCAATTCAGAAATGTTGGCTTCTACGAAGTCAGGCAAGTTTTTTGGTAAGGCTTTTACTTTTAAACGACGTTGGTTTAAACGCAAATCACCTCCCAATAAAACCCCTGGAGAAGTTCCCACAATTTTCACAGGCACTTCCATCATGATTTCTTTGCTTTCGTTCAATTGAAAGAAGTCAATGTGTAAAATTCTGTCAGATACCGGGTGCACCTGAAT
Source organism: Flavobacterium sp. (assembly GCA_017987725.1). Taxonomy (GTDB): domain Bacteria; phylum Bacteroidota; class Bacteroidia; order Flavobacteriales; family Flavobacteriaceae; genus Flavobacterium. Next base: position 758 of record JAGNTC010000171.1, on the reverse strand, counting down.
GTCTTGCAAAATTGCATTATAGGTGGTTTTTCCCAACTCAATCGCCACAGTATGCGCGTTTGGAGTGTACACCAAGTTTTTAAATGCAATTTCTTCTGCTGAGAAATGTACCGCTTGATTTCCTCCGTATAACACGCAAGGAACCAATCCAGCATTACGTAAGGCTTTAGTCGCAACTTTGCCCACGCTTTCTCTTTCTGATCCTTTAATCGTAATCGATTTCATTGTAAAAAAATTATAGTTATTAATAAAAAATACGTTGTTGGTTGTCGGTTTTCTGTTGTCAGTTTTTTGGCGTTTCCCTGCGGGCAGTCGGCTTACCAGCCTCGTGTCCTTGGGGGCGGGCTTTCGGCTGCACGCGGTGCTTGCCTCTATCCCTAACGCGATTCAGTACAAAACTCTTCATTAGTTGGCCTTCGCGCCGCCTTGCCCCTTCGCTAAAACAGTCCACTGGACTGTTTCATAACGCTCGGTCACATTAAAAATTTACCGCTAATGGAATTGTTATGTTGTACCATGTGCATAACTTCGGCAAAAAGCGGGGCACAACTCACCACTTTTATTTTGTTGGATTCTTTTTTGAGCGGAATCGAATCGGTTACGATGAGTTCCAATAACTTGGAATTTTCGATTTTTTCATAGGCACTACCCGATAAAATCGCGTGTGTACATATGGCTCTTACGCTCAAGGCTCCTTTCTCAATCATCAAATCTGCGGCCTTGGCCAAGGTTCCTCCTGTGTCAATCATGTCATCCAC
>JAGNTC010000170.1 GCA_017987725.1 Flavobacterium sp. | reverse complement strand
TACCGATGCCGAATACAGCGAAGCCGGTGCCGAAATTACAGCCGATCCCAAAAAAATATTCTCCTGCCCTCTCCTCCTAAAAGTAGAACCACTTACCGCCCAAGAAATAGAAGAAGTAAATCCGCAGACCATTGTGATCTCGGCCTTGCAAATCAAAACACGCAGTAAAGACTACTTTGAAGCCTTGGCCAAAAAGAAAATAACCGCTTTAGCATTTGAATACATCAAAGACGTGGACGGCACCTATCCTGCGGTAAAATCACTCAGTGAAATTGCAGGCACTGCTTCAATATTAATCGCAGCCGAATTAATGACCAACAACCAATTTGGAAAAGGTTTGCTTTTTGGCAACATTATGGGAGTTCCTCCTACGGATGTGGTGATTATTGGTGCAGGCACCGTAGGCGAATTTGCCGCCAAAACCGCACTCGGCTTGGGCGCACAAATCAAAGTGTTTGACAATTCAATCACGAAATTGCGTCGTTTACAAAGCAACCTCAATGAACGGATTTATACGTCGACCATACAAGAAAAAACCTTGCTCAAAGCCTTGCGGCGCTGTGATGTGGCCATAGGCGCTATGCGTGGAGTGGACCGTTGCCCTGTTTTGGTAAGCGAACAAATGGTGAGTTACATGAAAAAAGGAGCGGTAATTGTTGATGTGAGTATTGATACGGGCGGCTGTTTCGAAACCTCTGAAGTGACCACGCACGAAAAACCCACCTTCATCAAACACGACGTTATTCATTATGGGGTGCCTAATATTCCCTCTCGTTATGCCAAAACGGCTTCGCTTTCAATCAGCAATTTCATCACGCCCTACTTGATGCGTATAGCCGAAGAAGGGGGACTAGAAAATGCCATTCGCAGCGAACACGGCTTGAAAAATGGCGTATATGTGTATCACGGAATCCTAACCAACAAATCCATAGCAGAGTGGTTTGATTTACCAGAAAACGACATCAATTTACTCGTTTTTTAATCCCAATCTTTCGCTTACATTTGCCCAAAATTAGAAAACATGGGATTCAAATATCGTTTTGCGTATTACTTGGTAGGATTTATCATCGGTTGCTTTTTTGTAGCCTTGGTTTTTAGCGGAAAAGACACCCGCTGCAACTACTTTCCCAATGCACGCGTATTGAATGATTTGCGCTCTAAACCATTTGTATATTCAGACAAAGCACAAGCAATCTTGGACCAAAAATGGGTCACCGAAACCGACATCAAAAACACATTGACTTATGGCGATGTGGATTTTGACCAAAGCAACGTGGAAGTAAAAAAAGGTAAATTATATACCATAGAAGGCAAAACAGCCCAAAATCAAGCTATTGTATTGAAAGTCATCAATAATTCGGACAAAGCCGAATTAATTGACATTCTTAAAACAAAGGCAAACTAATTATTAAGCGTTTTTTCGGCGTTGTCGTTCAGACTGAATGAGCGATAACTCTCGATTGGTTTGTCCCGCTACCGAAGTGTTTTCTTGGGCTCTGCGAATTAAATAGGGCATTACTTCACGCACCGGTCCAAAAGGCAAATACTTGGCCACATGATATCCCGCCGCTCCCAAATTATAACTGATGTTGTCGCTCATGCCATACAACTGACCAAACCAAATGCGAGAATCGGTAGGCGATAATTTTTTTTCGGTTACCAAATCCATCACCAAATACGAACTGTCTTCGTTGTGGGTGCCGGCAAATATGGCCATCGAATCCAAATGATCTATCATATAGCGCACAGCGGCATCGTAATTTTGATCGGTTGCTGCCTTTGATGCACAAATCGGAGTGGGGTAATTACCTTGTTGAGCACGAAGGTTTTCTTTTTCCATATAAGCGCCACGCACTAATTTCATTCCAATATGAAATCCTTTTTCTTTGGCCGTTTGGTGCAATTGTTTCAAATAATCCATTCGATCCCAACGGTAGAGTTGAAGTGTATTGAAGACCACCGCTTTTTGGGTGTTGTATTTTTCCATCATTTGAGCCACCAAGTCATCAGCTGCATCTTGCATCCAACTTTCTTCGGCATCGATCAATACCAACACATTGGCCTCATGAGCCGCTCTACACACCTGATCAAACCGAGCTTCTACACGCGCCCATTCGGCTTGTTCGTCAGCTGTTAGCGTTTGTTTGGCGCCCACTTTCTCGTATAAATCGATTCGCCCAAAACCGGTGGGTTTAAACACCGCAAAAGGCAAGGCTTTTCTGGTTTTTGCAAATGATATAATTTTTAAGGTCATGGCGAGAGCATCGTCAAAATGGGCTTCATCTTCTTTGCCTTCTACCGAATAATCCAAGACCGAATACACCTGTTTGGCATACATTTTATCTACCACTGGCAAACAATCTTGTTCACTCACTCCGCCACAAAAATGATCAAAAACGGTGGCACGGATGATGCGCTCAACCGGCAAGTGTAATTTGAGCGCCACTTGGGTAGCTGCAGTTCCCATTTTTACTAAGGTATTGCTGGCAATTAATTTGAATAAATAATACGCTCTGTTTAGTTCTGCATTGCTTTTTAGCGCGAAGGCCACTTGGGTATTTTGAAATAATTTAGGCATGAGATACAAGCAAATTCAATAGAAAATTTGCCCCACAAAAATATCAAAATTTCTGGCGAAGGAGACGGCTATTTTGAGAAAAAATCAAGGCTTGTTTATTTCTTGCCTTACTGGTTGAGTAATCCTTAAAAATTCACTTATTTTGTTGGCATTTTAAACGCAAACATGAGTATACCTCCCATTCAGGCCAACGGCTATCAAATACATCTTGGTGATACCGGTTACCAACAGTTCAACCAACTTTTGGCAGACCAAGGCTATACTTCGGTTTTTATATTGGTTGATTCCCATACCAACGACCACTGTGCACCGCGTTTTTTGGCAGAATTGGCTACCGAAATTCGCATAGAAATCATTGAAATTGAACCAGGCGAAGCACAAAAAACAATTGACAGCTGTGTGGAACTTTGGAATATCTTAACCGAACTCGGCGCTGATAAAAAAAGTGTTTTGGTAGGCTTAGGTGGTGGAGTAATTACTGATTTAGGGGGTTTTGTGGCAGCAACCTACAAACGTGGGATTGATTTTGTGGCAGTACCCACTACCCTATTGGCCATGGTTGATGCAGCCATTGGCGGTAAAAACGGGGTAGATTTAGGACATCTTAAAAATCAAATTGGATTGATTACTATACCCAAAATGGTGTTGGTCGATGTACCATTTTTAGCGAGTTTGCCTCAAAACGAAATGCGCTCTGGATTGGCCGAAATGCTCAAGCATGGATTAATTTTTGACCAATCCTACTGGGAATTATTTCAAGATTTGAGTCAGTTGGACAGCGACTATTTGGAAGTGTTGATTTTGCGCTCTATTGAAATTAAAAATAGCATTGTTACGCAAGATCCAACCGAAAAAGGCTTGCGTAAAGCGCTCAATTTTGGTCATACCTTAGGTCATGCTATTGAAAGTTATTTTCTAGTAAATCCCAACAAAACAATTCTGTTACACGGAGAAGCAGTAGCCATCGGCATGCAACTCGAAGCTTTTTTATCCATGCAAAAAGGATTGTTAGAAGCCAAAAGTTATGCGGCCATTAAAAAAACACTCCAAGCCTTGTATGAGCCCGTACATTTTGATGAAAATGACATGGAGGCTATTGAAAAATTGTTGATTCACGATAAGAAAAACGAAGGCGGAAAAGTACTCTTTGTGCTTTTGACCGAAATCGGAAAATGCACCTTCAACCAAACTGTTGAAAAAGAATGGATTAAAGCTGCTTTTTTGGATTACAAATCTTAATTATTTTTTATTTCATCGATGGTGTTTCACTTATTTATTTTTTTACATTTGCCTCAATGAATAGAAACCAAAATAACGCCCGCTTTGCTTGCTACCAAAAGGATGCTGCACCATTTTACAACACAAAAGTATGGCGTGTTTTGTCGGTTTATTTAAGCC
>JAGNTC010000046.1 GCA_017987725.1 Flavobacterium sp. | reverse complement strand
AACAGGTGATCGCTCAGCCGTCGGGTTTTGATTTCTATTTTGCGAACTTTTTTGAGTAAGTCTTTGGTTTCCATTTTTTTAATGATAAGTGATAAGTAAGTAGAAAAAAGCAAAAGCCAATTACTAGTTACTTTTTACTAATTACTTTTTATGGAACTTCTACTTCGTTTACAATTTTGTTGATGATGTCAACCGAGGTGATGTTTTCGGCTTCAGCCTCATAAGTCACGCCAATACGGTGACGCAATACGTCGTGTACTACTGCGCGCACATCCTCAGGAATCACATAACCACGGCGTTTGATGAAGGCATAACATTTGGCAGCTGTAGCCAAATTGATGCTTCCACGGGGAGAGGAACCAAAGCTAATCAACGGCTTAAGGTTTTCTAAGTTGTATTTTTCGGGGTAACGCGTGGCAAAAATAATATCCAAAATGTACTTCTCGATTTTCTCGTCCATGTATACTTCACGAACGGCTTCTTGCGCTTTTAAGATTTGTTCAACCGAAATGACGGCATTCACCTTTTCGTAGCTGCCTTTCAGGTTTTGGCGAATCACCAAACGCTCTTCGTCTAGTTTGGGATAATCAATCACCGTTTTGAGCATAAAACGGTCTACTTGTGCTTCTGGCAACGGGTAGGTTCCTTCTTGCTCAATAGGGTTTTGGGTGGCCAACACCAAAAAGGGTCGGTCCAATTTAAAGGTGGTATCGCCAATGGTCACTTGTTTTTCTTGCATGGCTTCAAGCAATGCCGATTGCACTTTGGCAGGCGCACGGTTGATCTCATCGGCCAAGACAAAATTGGCAAAAATGGGCCCTTTTTTTATGGAAAATTCGTTTTGTTTGATGTTGTAAATCATGGTTCCCACCACGTCGGCAGGAAGCAAATCGGGGGTAAATTGGATGCGGCTAAACGATCCATGAACGGCTTGTGACAAGGTATTAATGGCTAATGTTTTGGCCAATCCAGGCACGCCTTCTAGCAAAATATGTCCTTGTCCTAAAAGTCCAATTAACAAACGCTCCACCATGTGTTTTTGACCCACGATAACTTTGTTCATTTCTAGGCTTAACAAATCGATAAAAGCGCTTTCTCTTTCAATCTTTTCGTTAATTGCTCTAATGTCTAGCGTTGATGCATTTTCTTCCATTTCTTGATTGCGATTAGTATGAGGTAGTTCTTTATTTTGAGTGGTGCAAATTGAATTTTTTTTTAAAAGAAAGATGTTAAAAATTGGTTAAAACTTCGATAAACACTACTATTTTAAGGATGTTTTGTGATTCATTTCGACTATTTTTAAGAACTCGAATTAGACACCCTCGCAGGGCTATTTTCTAGTTGATTTTCTCATCCTTTTTACACGCGCAACATGAACACTACACATTTATCTCCTATTATAGCCGGCACCATGAATTGGGGTGTTTGGGACAAAAAACTCTCCACCGCCGAAATGCAACTCACCATACACAGTTGCCTCGAAAACCAAATCACCACCTTTGATCATGCCGATATTTATGGCGGATACACTACCGAGGCCGAGTTTGGCGCTGCCTTCAAACAAAGTGGCCTTGCACGCGAACAGGTTCAGTTGATCTCCAAATGCGGCATCCAATACATGGCTGAATCCCGCTCCAATACCATCAAACATTACGATTACCGAAAGGAATATATCATTTGGTCGGCCGAACAATCCATTCAAAAATTGCAATGCGACTACTTGGATGTTTTTTTATTGCACCGCCCCAGTCCGTTGATGCAAGCCGATGAAATAGCCGAAGCTATCGAACACCTAAAAAGCAGCGGAAAGATTCGTGCGTTTGGGGTGAGTAATTTTACAGCTAGTCAAACCGAGTTGATTCGCCAAAAAACCGAAATTGACTACAACCAGATTCAATTTTCCGCCACTCATATTGAGGCCATGCTCGACGGTAGTTTGGATTATATGCAACAACACGGAATACAACCCATGGCCTGGAAACCATTGGGCGTCGTCTTTCGAGAAAATACGCCACAAACGCAACGCCTGAATACCTTACTAGACAGCTTAACGCTAAAATACGAAGTAGGCGTCGACGTTCTTTTATTGGCTTGGATTTTGCAACATCCGGCAGGAATTCTTCCCGTTGCTGGAACGGCAAATCTCGCCCGTATTCACTCGCTGATGAAAGCCACTACTATTACCCTTGATCTTGAAGATTGGTTTGCCGTTTGGACGGAAAGTATGGGGAACAAAGTACCGTAAAGGGTTTTCTGTTGTGAGTTATTGGTTGTGGGTTGTAGGTTTTGGGTTGTAGGTTTTGGAAGTATACTAAGAACTCCCCTCTCGAGAAGGGCTGGGTGTGTGTATTATTAGTTGTAAGTTTACGGTTGACAGTTTACAGCTGTAATTTGTATACAAATCAAAAATCAAAGATCAAAAATCGTTGATTAAATCCGTGCATTCGTGGCTATAAGCTGAAAGCAAACAGCTATTATCTGCATACAAATCAAAAATCAAAAATCACAAATCAAAAATCGTTAATCAAATCCGTGCATTAGTGGCCAAAAGCTTCCCGCTTCCATCTTCCCACTTCCCACTCAACAGCCGTTCTTAGTATACATTGAAAGATTGGAATTTGGAATTTGATCATTGGAATTTATATTTAACTTCCAAAACCCAAAACCCAAAACCCACAACCCACAACGGATAACCGAGAACGGAAAACGGATAACGGACAACTCACCACCGACAACTCACCACCCTCTCCGGTGTGACCACATAATCCAAGGCAACATCGTTCAAAGAAAAATCCTCTATTTTTTCCTCGGGTTCAAAAAAAGACAAGCCAATTTTTAGCGTGTTCGGGCTGCATTGCTGTAAAAAAGTGTCGTAAAACCCTTTGCCGTAGCCCACCCGGTGGCCCGATTTGTCATAAGCCAATAAAGGCACAAACACCACTTCAATTGCGGAAACCGGCACCGCCAAGCCCGAAACCGGCTCTGGAATTCCGTAGGTATTGGTCGTAATTTTGGTAGAATCGGTGAGTAAAAAATGGGTCATTTCACGGCTGGCAAAATTGCTTTTGGATACCACCACCTCTTTGTCTTTGCCTGCCAACACATGCAAAATAAATTCGGTGTTCACTTCATGCTTTTTGAGGATGGGCAAAAACACATGAAAATAGGTATGCTGCCAAATGGGCAAATCCAAGAGCCGATTGGCAATGGCCAAACTATGTGCGTCAATCGCATCAGCAGTGAGCGCCGCTCGGCGTTGTTTGTATAAAAGTCGTAGCTCGGATTTTTGCATAGCAAAGCGTGTTTCAAGACGGCTGTAAAAGTACACAAATTCCAAACCTTTTGGGCAGTCACCTCCTTAAGCCGCTCTGTATACAAATGAATAATCAGCGGCTGTCATCTATTTGATTGGCTGCAAAGGCCCCGCTTGGATTTTGAAACAATTCAATTAACTTTGGTCATGCAAAATTCGGCTTTAGAACTGCAACTGCAAACCCTGCCCGACGGCCCAGGCGTGTATCAGTATTATGATGCAGCCGGTAAAATTTTGTATGTGGGCAAAGCCAAAAACCTCAAAAAAAGGGTTACTTCCTATTTTAATAAAACCCACGACAACGCCAAAACCAATGTGTTGGTGCGAAAAATCGTGAGCATCAAACACATCGTTGTGCCCACCGAATCAGATGCTTTGTTGCTTGAGAACAACCTGATCAAAAAGTTACAGCCCCGCTATAATGTGTTGTTGCGCGACGACAAAACCTATCCGTGGTTGTGCATCAAAAACGAACCTTTTTCGCGTGTGTTTTCAACCCGTCGACTCATCAAAGACGGCTCGGAATACTTTGGACCGTATACCAATTTCAAAACTGTAAGTGCAATTATGGATTTGATCAAGCAGTTGTATCCGCTGCGCACCTGCTCCTATGATTTAAACGCCAACAATTTGGCCAAACACAAATACAAGGTGTGTTTAGAATACCATTTGGGTAACTGCAAAGGACCTTGCGAAGGACATGAATCGCTCGAGAATTACCAGCAGCAAATCCAAGCCATACGCGAAATCTTGAAGGGAAACCTGAAAGAGAGCATCAAAGATTTTAAACAAAAAATGAATCAATTTGCAGCGCTTATGCAATTTGAAGCGGCGCAGCAGATGAAGGAAAAAATAGAAACGCTTGAGAATTACCAGGCCCGCTCTACCATCATCAATCCCAAGATCAATAACGTGGATGTGTTTTCGATTGTATCTGATGAAACGGCGGCCTTTGTCAATTTTTTACAAATTGCCCACGGGTCCATCATTCGTTCGCATACGCTCGAAATCAAAAAGAAACTCGACGAAACCGATCTGGAATTATTGGAGTTGGCCATTGTAGAACTGCGCGAGCGATTCCAACTGCTTTCGAAAGAAATTCTGGTTCCGTTTGCTGTGGATTTGGGCGAGCAACTCAAAATTACAGTACCTCAACTCGGCGATAAAAAACAGCTCTTGGAACTGTCTGAGCGCAACGCCAAATTTTACCGCATCGAACAACTCAAACAATTGCAAATTGTAGATCCAGATCGACATACCACGCGCATCATGGCCCAAATGCAAAAAGACTTGCGCCTGAGTGTAGAACCGCGTCACATCGAATGTTTTGACAACTCCAACATACAAGGAACCAATCCCGTGGCGGCCTGTGTAGTGTTTAAAGACGGCAAACCCAGCAAAAAAGACTACCGCCATTTTAACATCAAAACGGTTGATGGGCCCAATGATTTTGCCTCGATGGAAGAGGTGGTGTTTCGCCGTTACAAACGCTTGCTCGACGAACAAGAACCCTTGCCACAACTCATTATTATTGATGGCGGAAAAGGCCAATTGTCGTCGGCTTTGAAAAGCATTGATGCTTTGGGATTACGCGGAAAAATAGCCATCATTGGCATTGCCAAACGCTTGGAAGAATTATTTTATCCGGGAGATTCGGTGCCTTTGTATTTGGACAAAAAATCTGAAACGCTCAAAGTCATACAGTATTTGCGCAACGAAGCCCACCGATTTGGCATCAGTTTTCATCGCGATCAACGCAGCAAATCGGCGATCAATTCATCGATGGAAGCCATTCCGGGTGTGGGTGATAAAACCATTACCCAATTGCTGCAACACTTTAAAAGTGTGAAACGATTGCAACTCGCCAGCGAAACCGATATTGCAGCCGTGGTAGGCGTTTCAAAAGCCAAAAAAATTACCGACTTTTACCACTCAAATTCAACCCATGAGCAACCTTAAGCATCTTGATTTATTTGCTTTGTTTTTCAGCCGATTCGTCTTGGCTGTTTTTGCTATTGGATTGGCTGTTTCGGATGCATGTGCCCAAGATTCGTTGCCCCATTCTAGGCCTAAAATTGGCTTGGTTTTGAGCGGCGGCGGTGCCAAGGGTTTTGCACACATTGGGGTGTTAAAGGTCTTGGAAAAAGAGGGTATTCCCATCGATTACATTGGTGGAACTAGTATGGGTGCAGTGGTAGGTGCCTTGTATGCCTCAGGCTATTCGGCCACACAAATTGATTCTATTTTTAAGTCCACCGACTTTGACGCCTTGATGAACGATTTTATTCCAAGGGACGCGAAAAACTTCTACGAAAAACACAACGACGAGTTGTATGCCATTGCCTTGCCGTTCAAGAAATTTAAGATTGGCGTTCCCTCAGGTTTGTCTAAGGGGATTTACAACTATAACTTACTCAACAAGTTGCTTTTTCAGGTGTTGCCCGTCCGCGATTTTTCTCAGTTACCCATCCCGTTTTATTGTGTGGCCAGCGACATCGAAACCGGCAAAGAATACGTGCTGGACAAGGGCTATCTTCCTAAGGCTTTGCTGGCCAGCGGTGCCTTTCCTAGTTTGTTTTCGCCAGTAGAAATTGACGGTAAATTGCTCATTGACGGTGGCGCCACCAATAATTTTCCTGTGGAAGAAATGAAAAAAAGAGGGTTAGACGTGGTGATTGGTGTAGATGTACAAGACGAGGGAAAAGGCCGTACAGACTTGAAAGATGCCGCTAAAATATTGGTGCAAATTTCGAATTTCCAAATGATGGAAAAAATGACTGACAAAATCAAACTGCTCGATGTATACATCAAACCCGACATTAAAAAGTATGGGGTAATGACCTTTGAGAAAGGACCAGAAATAGTAAAAAAAGGAGAAGAAGCCGCCACCGTTTTGTTGCCTAAATTACAACAATTCAAAGGCCAACTTCGCGAAGGGAAAACGGCCATGGTATTGCCAGCTGATTCTCTGCGGGTGAGTAATATTATTCTGAATAATTCATTGCAAAAATACACACGCGCCTACGTGATTGGCAAATTAAAACTCAAACAAAACGAGTCAGTTTCTTTTGCTGATTTTACGGCAGGAATCAATCGAATGTCGGCCACCCAAAATTTTAGTGCAATTTATTACCAGCTGGAACAAAAGGAAGGCTTGGTTGATTTGCAATTTGATTTGGAGGAAAACCCGGTAAATACCTTTGTCAAATTTGGTTTGCATTATGACGGCTTATTCAAAAGCGGTGTTTTGGCAAATTATACCAAGAAAAAAACAATCTTCAAAAACGACGTGTTGTCTGTCGATTTGATCCTAGGCGATAACTTTAGGTACAATTTAGATTACTATATCGACAACGGATTTTATTGGAGTTTTGGCATAAAATCTACCTTCAATCAATTCAATCGCAATGTAAAAATTGACTTTTCGGACGGGGAAATACTCAATATTTTGGGCATCAACAGTCTAAACATTGATTTTGAAGATTACACCAATCAGGCTTATGTGCAAACGCTATTTGTACATAAATTTTTGTTGGGTGGCGGCGTGGAATTCAAGCACTTAAAAATCACCTCAACCACACTGGAAAACAGTAAGCCGGTGTTTGAGAACAGCAGTTATACGAGTGTTTTTGGAAACCTAAAATACGATTCGCTGGACCATAAATATTTCCCCAAAAAAGGCTGGAGTTTTTGGGGCGAATGCCAATCCTATTTGTATTCCACCGACTACAACCATGACTTCAACCGATTTTCGATGGCCAAGTCGGAGCTTGTTTTTGCTTTTCCCGTTACAAAACACCTCACGGCGCATGTGCAATCCGAGGTGGGTTTTGCCTTTGGCGGAAAAAGCAGTCGCTATTTTGACTTTATTTTGGGCGGATTTGGCGCCAATCACGTGCACAACTTTAGGACCTTTTATGGCTATGATTTTTTGAGTATTTCAGGCAATAGCATGATCAAGTCAGCGGTTACATTGGATTATAATTTTCTCAAAAAACACCACGTTAATGCCGCGGCCAATTATGCCAATGTAGATGATTACTTGTTTGATTCAACCCATTGGCTTACCAAAGCAAACTATTCGGGTTACGCGCTGGGGTATGGCTTAGAGACCCTATTTGGCCCTGTTGAATTGAAATACACTTGGTCGCCTGAGCTCACTCGCGGATTTGCTTGGATTAGTGTTGGATTTACATTTTAACAAATTTGTGCCACCAAAATTAGTTAGAAAAAAAGCTATATTTGAAACCTATTAACGAACAAAAACTACCATTATGTCTATTTGGAGAGTCAAACCTGTAGCTGCTTTTGAGGCAGACATGAAAAAAAATGATTTAAAAAGAGTACTTACCCGTTGGGGCCTCACCTCGTTGGGAATTGGCGCAATTATTGGGGGAGGTATCTTTACCTTAACTGGAATTGCAGCCCACGATTATGCTGGTCCAGCTTTGGCTTTGTCTTTTGTGATTGCGGGGATAGGATGTTTGTTTGCTTCGCTTTGCTATGCTGAGTTTGCTTCTGTTTTACCTGTGGAAGGGTCGGCCTATGCCTATGCTTATGGTACAGTAGGGGAGCTTTTTGCTTGGTTTATCGGATGGAATTTAATTCTAGAATACATGATGGGAGCCACTACTGTTGCAGTGGCATGGAGCGGCTATTTTGTGAAATTCTTGCACCTTTTTCATTTGGATTTTCCCATCTGGCTGTGTAACGACTTTGCCACGGCTACAGAAAAATGTGCCGAGCAAGGCTTAGCGGCACCAAGTTTTGCTTTTAATCTCCCGGCTTTTTTAATTACGTGGCTGGTAACGTATATATTAGTTAAAGGAATAAAAGAAGCGGCCAAAACAAACAACATCATCGTAATTATTAAAGTTGCGGTAGTGCTTTTTGTTATCATTGTTGGCGCCTTTTATGTTGATACAGCCAACTGGCATCCGTTTATTCCAGCTGAAAAAACCACGCTAATCGATGGAGTAGAAAAAGTTAGTTTTGGATTTGGCGGGGTGCTTACGGCGGCTACTATTGTGTTCTTTGCCTACATCGGATTTGACGCCGTTTCTACGCAGGCAGGAGAAGCAATTAACCCCAAAAAAGACGTTCCATTTGCCATTATTGCTTCCTTGGTAATTTGTACAGTATTGTATATTTTGGTTTCCTTGGTGCTTACCGGTATGGTTCCCTACGACCAACTCGACAAATCTGCACCTGTGGCCTCTGCCTTTAGCGAAAACGGCATCAACTGGGCTGTGTTTATTATTACGTTGGCTGCTACGGCTGGTTTGTTTAGCGTGATGTTGGTGATGATGTTGGGCCAAACCCGAATTTTCTTGGGCATGGCTAAAGACGGTCTGTTACCAAACTTTTTCAGAACGCTTCATCCTACTTTTCAAACACCTTATAAGAGCACCATACTTGTAGGAGCAATTATTTCGGTGGTTGCGGCATTAACACCAATAAGTAAGGTAAGTGAAATGTGTTCAATGGGAACCTTACTGGCTTTTGCCATGGTTTGTGTAGCGGTAATGATTTTGCGTGTCAAAAAACCCGAATTGGATAGACCATACAGAACTCCGGCTGTCTATTTAGTGGGAAGTCTCGGGGTGGCATTTAATTTGTTTTTGATGTATTTTGTGCGCAGAGAAACTTGGATCGCATTCTTGGTTTGGGGAGTAATTGGAATTAGTGTGTATTTTATTTACAGCAAACGAAATTCCAAACTAAACAATCCTGATAACTAATTCAACAAAGCCAAAAGCAGCAACCTGTTACTTTTGGCTTTTTTAGCTTCTTGAAGATCATGATATACTGGGAATACTTACTGAACCATCTAAAATTCCTCATCAAGAGAAATCCGGAATGAATCCGGTTATGCAGTATGTAACAAGCTAGTTTGAATTCAAATCAAACGGACTACCTTCACCCGAGCGTTAGCGAACTGACGCAGTAATTTAAAGCTAAAAGACTATGCCATTATACCATAAATTAGGGTCAATCCCTGCCAAGAGACATACTATCTTCAAAAAACCGAATGGAGCATTCTATTACGAGCAGCTCTTTGGTACCGAAGGTTTTCACGGCCATTCTTCCTTGTCCTACCATGTGCATCGCCCCACACAAGTCAAAGAAATTAAAGCTTCGTATTCGGTAGCTCCCAAAATTGCCATAGACAAAAACATCAAATCCTTGTTGTTAAAGGGTTTTGAATTAAAGCCTGAACGCGATTTTTTACACAGTCGCAAGCCCTTATTGGTCAATGCAGATTGTACCATTGGATTGGCTGCGCCACAAGAATCGCTCACCGATTATTTTTACAAAAATGCCGATGCCGACGAGCTGATTTTTATTCACAAAGGCAGCGGAAAATTGCGAACCATGTTGGGTAACATTGCCTTTGAACCGGGCGATTACTTGATTATTCCCCGGGGAGTGATTTACCAAATCCAATTTGACCAGGCAGATAACCGTTTGTTTTATGTTGAATCATTTGCGCCTTATTATACCCCTAAGCGCTACAAAAATGCTTCAGGCCAACATTTGGAACATGCGCCTTTTTGCGAACGCGATTTTAAATTACCCACCGAATTGGAAACCCATGACGAAAAGGGAGATTTTTTGATCAAAATAAAAAAAGAAGGCATGTTGCATGAGGTGGTTTATGCTACACATCCATTTGATGTAATAGGCTGGGACGGATACAACTTCCCTTACGGCTTTAGCATTCACAACTTTGAACCCATAACCGGTAGGGTACATCAACCGCCTCCGGTACACCAAACCTTTGAGACCAGTACCTTTGTAGTGTGTTCGTTTGTACCGCGTTTATACGATTACCATCCACAGTCCATCCCCGCACCATATAACCACAGCAACATTGACAGCGATGAGGTGTTGTATTATGTAGATGGCGATTTCATGAGCCGAAACAATATCGAGCAAGGCCATATTACTTTACATCCCAAAGGCATTCCGCACGGGCCGGCTATTGGCGCCATGGAACGCAGCATAGGCCACAAAGAAACCCAAGAATTGGCTGTGATGGTGGATACCTTTAGACCGCTCATGGTTACCGAAGAAGCGATGGGTATAGACGACGGACAGTATTACAAATCTTGGGCAGAATAAATTTAAAAACTCCAACTCGGATGCAGGCTAACACGCCCATCCAATAAATAAAACATCATGGCAAAAGAAGTTACATCCGTAGAATATGGATTAGAAAAAATATTTGAAGGCGCACAGGATTTCCTTCCCCTTTTTGGCACCGATTATGTAGAATTTTATGTGGGCAACGCCAAACAAGCGGCACACTATTATAAAACGGCCTTCGGTTTTCAATCCTTGGCCTATGCCGGACTAGAAACAGGCGTGCGTGACAGAACTTCATATGTGTTGGTCCAAGACAAAGTCAAGTTGGTCTTGACCACCGCACTGGTTAGCGATTCTGAAATTGGCGAACACGTAAAAAAACACGGTGACGGCGTAAAAATTATTGCCCTTTGGGTGGACGATGCCCGACAAGCCTTTCTGGAAACCACCAAACGAGGCGCCAAAGCATACCTCGAACCCACAGTAGAAACCGATGAATTTGGCGAGGTCGTGCGTGCTGGAATTTATACCTACGGCGAGACAGTCCACCTATTTGTTGAGCGCAAAAACTACAACGGCATCTTTTTGCCCGGTTTCCAAGCTTGGAAATCAGATTATAATCCAGCTCCTGTAGGATTAAAATTTATTGATCACATGGTTGGCAACGTGGGTTGGAACCAAATGAACACCTGGGTAAAATGGTACGAAGACGTGATGGGCTTTGTGAATTTTCTTTCGTTTGACGACAAGCAAATACATACCGAATATTCAGCTTTGATGAGTAAGGTAATGAGCAATGGCAATGGCCGCATCAAGTTTCCGATTAACGAACCGGCCAAAGGAAACAAACGCTCCCAAATTGAAGAATACTTAGATTTTTACGAAAGTGCTGGCGTGCAACACATCGCTATTGCTACAGATGACATTATAGCAACGGTAACCCAATTGCGGGCCCGTGGCGTTGAATTTTTATCTGCCCCACCAAAATCGTATTACGATGCCATTCCCAATCGATTAGGAGTCCACATGGACATGATGAAAGAAGATTTGAGTTCGTTACAAGATTTGGCCATCATGATCGATGCCGACGAAGAAGGCTATTTGTTGCAAATCTTTACCAAACCGGTGGAAGATCGCCCTACCTTGTTTTACGAAATTATTCAGCGCATGGGAGCCAAAGGATTTGGCGCAGGAAACTTTAAAGCCTTGTTTGAGTCGATTGAACGCGAACAAGAAAAACGAGGAACGTTATAAAATCGTTAATTTTCTTGCGAAAAACGCAAATTACATCGTTGTAGTAGTGTATTTGCTGACAATAAAACGTTAAAGTTGAAATTTAGCTAATTATTATTCAATAAAGCACGTATATTTGTCCAATCAAAAAACAACAGGGGTGGTTCCCTACGTTTTTTATAATAAATTTTCATAATTTATAATTTTTTGGTTGGTTAATAGCATAAAAACTCAGTCATTATTTGATTGGGTTTTTTTGTTTTAATACATTTGAAAACGCAATGCTTTTACGATTCAAAATCAAAGCAATTCCCATGAAAAAAATACTTGTTTTCTTACTGGTGCTTTCTACTTTAGGCTTTAGCTCACAAAAAGAAAGGGCATTTGAGGTGGGAGAATGGTTTAAGTTTCGCATACACTATGGCTTTATCAATGCGGGATACGCTACCCTTGAAGTAAAAGAAGCCACCCGCAACAACAAAAAAGTGTACCACGCCATAGGCAGGGGCTATACCACCGGGATGTCTCGCTTTATTTTTAAAGTAGAAGACCTGTACGAATCCTATTTTGATAAAGAAACCGGAAAACCGTTTCAGTTTGTGCGCAAAATAAACGAAGGCGGCTACACCAAAAATCAAGAAGGCTTTTTTGACCAAGGCGCCAATACGGTTTTGGTAAAAGACTATAAAAACAAAAGCGAAGCCAATTTTAGAACACCTGAGGAAGTTCAAGACATCATGTCCTCGTTTTATTACCTCAGAAATCACCCAACCATCGACAAATTAAAAGTAGGAGAATCGGTGGCCATCGATATGTTTTTTGATAACGAAACCACCAAATTCAAGCTAAAATACTTGGGTAAAGAAGACATAGAAACCAAATTTGGCACCATTTCAACCATGATCTTTCGTCCGCTAGTGCAATCGGGACGAGTGTTTAAAGAAGAAGAAAGCGTTACCGTTTGGATTTCGGATGACGACAACAAATTGCCCATTCGCATCAAAGCCAGCTTATTGGTTGGCTCGATCAAAGCAGAACTGGAGTCGTTTAAAGGACTCAAATATTCCTTTCGCATAAAACAAAAACCCTAATGGAACATTCCCCGGAGACCCATTCGCTATTGGCGAGTTTGCAGCAAAAATTTGACGCCATTGACCAAAAAACCAACACACATTTGGAAGGTCTTTTATGGTCCAATCCAATCACCTATTGGGATTACATCCAAACCGATGTATTGCTAAATATTCAAAATCAACGCACAACTTTGCCCGATGAAATGGTGTTTATCATGTACCACCAAGTCAACGAGTTGTTGTTTAAAATGATTTTGTGGGAAATAGAACAAGTA
Source organism: Flavobacterium sp. (assembly GCA_017987725.1). Lineage (GTDB taxonomy): Bacteria > Bacteroidota > Bacteroidia > Flavobacteriales > Flavobacteriaceae > Flavobacterium. The sequence goes on along the minus strand of JAGNTC010000046.1, from coordinate 395 downwards.
GTAGTCGAATCAGCACCTTCAACCGCTTTTTTTACTGAAAAACTACAGCGCATCAGCCGTTATTTTGACATGCTCACCACCTCGTTTACCATTATGGGCGACGGCATGGAAGTGGATCAATACATGAAATTTAGAAACACCTTGACTCCCGCTAGTGGATTCCAGAGTGCCCAATACCGTTTGATCGAATTTGCTTCCACTGATTTGATTAATTTGATCGATTTTCGTTTTCGCGCCACCATTGACCGAAACACGCCTTACGAACACGCCTACGAACATTTGTATTGGCAAGCGGCGGGCAAAGACCACAAAACGGGTAAAAAATCCTATTTGATTTTGGCCTTCGAACGCAAATACAAGGCCGAATTTTTACGCGAAATGGAGCGCTATAATAC
>JAGNTC010000045.1 GCA_017987725.1 Flavobacterium sp. | reverse complement strand
GTCTAGACAGCTGAACACGTTGCCAAGCGGTCAAGTTTTTATAAATTTTACGCTTGGTTTCTTCCAGCTTTTTTTCAATTTGCTTGCAGGTAGTCGTTACGTCTACATTGGATTCTTGTCCAATGATCTGGCATTTGTCTAACTGATCTTCTAGTTCTTTTATTGGAAGCTCAAAATCTAAATATTCCATAGGATTTGTGCGTTAGTATTAATTTTTTGGAAGGGCAAATATAAAATTTTATCGGCGTAAACCCATTATTTTTTTACGCTAAGTTTACACTTTCCTCACTTAGAATTCACTTATTTTTGATAGCGTTTCACCACGGCATTGAGCACTACAGTGAACAAGATTAAACTGGCTCCCAAATAAAAAAGCCCACTCATTTTTTCTTTGTCGTCAAATATAATCAGCGCCAAAATGATGCCGTAAATGGGTTCTAAGTTGATAGTTAGCATCACCGTAAAAGGTGACAAAAACTGCATAATCTTTACCGAATTGATCAAGGCATAGGCGGTGCATATAGAACTCAAAATTCCCAGATACAACCAATCGGAGCCTGATATGCTAAAAAAGCCCGGTGTAAAAGCACCACTTATCCACAGCAAAACCGAGAAGAATCCTACCCCACCCAACAACTCATAAAAAGCAATGACGGGTGCATCATATTTTTGCACCAATTTGCTATTGATAACCGCAAACAAAGCCGAGAGAAAGGCCGAAACCAAAGCCAACAAAATACCCCATTGGTATTGCATTTCAACTTCAAAAATGATCCCCAAACCTACGACTGCCAAGAGTCCAAAAAACACTTCGTACCATACGATTTTCTTTTTTTGCAGCAGTGGTTCTAGAAAGGAGGTAAAAAAAGCACCGGTTGACAAACACGCCAAGGTGACCGAAATATTAGACACTTTGATCGCTTTAAAAAAGGTAAACCAATGCAAGGCAATGATGCAACCTGCCGCCAAAAATCGGGCTATCACAAGCGGAGAGGCGCGAAAAGGAATTTTTTTATACACCAAATACAGCCCAATCATCGCACTGGCCAAACTCATCCGAAACCAAACCAAAGGCAAGGCATCGAGTGTAATTAAAGCACCCAATATAGCCGTGAAGCCCCAAATAAAAACAATGAGATGTAAATGCAGGTAACTTTTGTAGTTATCGTTTGGCATTGCGCAACAAATAAATGGCTAGTATTCCAAAAATGACATTAGGAATCCACACCGAAATAATAGGCGGAATACTCGATTTCTCGGCCAAAACCCCAAAAATCTTATCCAAGAACACAAACGAAAAAGCCAATAATATCCCGATGGCCAAGTTCATTCCCATACCCCCACGGCGTTTCATCGAAGAAACGGCTACGGCTATAATGGTGAGAATAAAGGCCGAAATGGGAATGCTGTATTTTTTATATAACACCACCAAATACACATTTACGTTGGCGTTGCCGCGTTTTTTTTCGCGATCAATGAAGTGAACCAGATCGCCGTACTTTAGGGTTTCAGCCACGTACACGGTGGGCGTTAAATCTTCTAAGTCAAAACTAAATTTGGCTTCTTTTTTATCGGCCTTGTCAATTACATCATTCAAATTCCCCACGGTTCGTTTTACATACCCAAAAAGCGTGTACGTACTGTCTTTGGGATTAAACTTGATGCGGTTGGCCGTGATTTTGTAGTCGAGCTTGTCGCCTTTAAATTTTTCTAATGAGAAGTTAAAGGCCGTTTTAGAAACCGTATTAAAATTGCTCACGTAAATAAATTCGTCGGCGCTAATTTGGCGGTACACGTCGGTTTCGTCGCGCATTTCTTCGCGGCCACCACCAATGAGATAGGTATAGCGAAAATTATTATACACTTCGTTGGCCTTGGGCGCCAAATACAAACCCATAATTAACGCAAAAACTGACACAATTGTAGCGCCAATAATGTACGGACGTAAAAATCGATTGAAGGAAATGCCCGAACTCAAGATAGCAATAATCTCAGTGTTGTTGGCCAATTTAGAAGTAAACCAAATGATGGACAAAAACAAGAAAATCGGGAAAAGGAAATTGGCAAAGTGTATGGTGAAGTGAAAGTAGTAATTGGCAATTTCGCCAAAAGGCACTTTGTTTTCGAGCATTTTATTGACCTTCTCAGACACGTCAATCACGATTCCGATAGGGATAAACAGCAGCAACATTACCGAAAACGTAACGAGGTACCTGCGCAATATGTATTTGTCAATGATACTCAGCATCCCTTATAATCGTTGGCTCATTTGTTTCATCATGGTTTCTTTCCAGCTTCTAAAATCTACGGCGAAGATATGTTTTCTAGCCTCACCTACCAACCAAATTTTAAACATCCTACAGTTTCTATTTCTTTATAACTTTTAATGGAAATTGACCATTTTCATGGGTGACATGTAGAAAATAAACCCCTGCATTTAATTGATTCATTTCCAGCTTAACCAAGTCATGACTGTCATAATTTTCTACAAGAATTTTTTTTCCGATGAAGTCAAAAACTTCTATTTTACTTATTTTTTTACCTCGAATAGCCAAATCTCCAGTTGTTGGATTGGGATATGCGCTAAGTGATTGATTTGCAGAAAAAGTAGCTGCCGAAAGAAATGCCTGACGCAACATTGGTCCACCACCCCATCTAAAAATACCTCCTTCTGAAGGCGAAGTGCTGAATCCACTGGCAAAACCGTAATCTTCATTAAGCATTTGAATGGTTCCACCATCAACATAATTGACATCTGGATTATTATTGATGTCAATCCAATTTAATCCATTGTCTATAGTGTAAGACGAACCTCTTTCAGCAAAATTAATATCTTCTCCAATAGAAATGTAAGTATTTGCTAAACCCGGCACGGCCGCTATATTCAAATTTCTCATCTTACCTTGCCATTCAACAATCGACCAGGTCAAACCGCCATCCGTAGTGTTGAACAACCGCCAATCATTTGTTAGCAATAGTCCGTTATTTTCGTCCGTAAATGAAAGATTAAGACTGTTAACATCAATTATCAAAGGATTAAAGAATTCAACTCCTACTGGCGATTGCACAACAGTCCAAGTGACTCCCTTGTCTATAGATTTCAATATTCTTCCATAGGTTGTATATCCCCAAATGACATTTCCCCGTACAGTAAAATCATTAAAAATTCCATACTCATCTTCAGCCAATGCTATTAATGAGGGAGATGATGGCACCCTTGACCAATTTTCTCCGCCATCTGATGTTGTATAAATTTCATAATAGCCGTCACTTTGATCTCCCATAGCAACACCTTCATTGGCATTCCAAAAATATACAGCCGTTACAAAAGAAGTGGAACTATTGTAAGCTGCACTAGGCTGTCTAGTCCAACTCTCGCCGCCATCAACTGTTTTCCAGACTCCTCCAACAACATTAATATTTTTTGGAAATACAGATGCATAGGCAACCGATTCGGAAACCCCATGAATAGTTGAAATTTCTAGATTTTGACTGTCGGGTCCTAAATCAATCGCTCCTGTAGTCCAAACCGAACCACCATTGGTAGTTTTAGCGTAACGTCTAATTGTTGAACAGCCAGCCGTTCCACATTTCATATTTAACCAAGTCGTAGTTGGGCTAACAATCGAAATACTGCTAACACCTGTAGCATTTGTAGGTTGTGAAGTGGAAAACTCTGTCCAAAAATCCTGAGCACAAAGCGAACTTGTTAATATGAAGCAACAAAATAATATTAGCTTTTTCATAGCGGTAAATATTTATGTTAATAACTAGTAAAGTCAACTCATATAGCTGCTCGTGCCATCATTTCAACGATTAAACAAGTAACCAAATCCACTACAAGCGTTGGCTCATTTGTTTCACCATCATCTCTTTCCACGTTCTAAAATCTCCCACTAAGATATGTTTTCTGGCTTCACGAACCAACCACATATAAAAGCCCAAATTGTGAATGGTGGCAATTTGCTTACCCAAGTATTCGTTGGCGGCAAACAAGTGGCGCAAGTAGGCCTTGGTGTATTCGCGATCCACAAAGGTGGTGCCCATTTCGTCTATTGGCGAAAAATCGGCTTCCCACTTTTTATTCTTGATGTTAATAGTTCCGTGCGCCGTAAACAACATGCCGTTTCTAGCGTTGCGCGTGGGCATGACACAGTCAAACATATCTACGCCCAAGGCGATGTTTTCTAAAATATTGATTGGCGTGCCCACCCCCATCAAATAACGGGGTTTGTCTTTGGGCAAAATACTGCACACCACATCGGTCATCGCATACATTTCCTCAGCCGGCTCCCCTACCGAAAGTCCGCCAATCGCGTTGCCTTGTTGACCCGAATTGGCAATGTACTCGGCCGATTGCATGCGCAAATCTTTGTAGGTACTGCCTTGTACAATCGGGAAAAACGTTTGTTCGTACCCGTATTTTACAGGCACTTTCTCCAAGTGGTTGATGCAGCGATCCAACCAACGGTGTGTCATGTGCATCGAGCGTTGGGCGTAGCGGTAATCGCAAGGATACGGTGTACATTCGTCAAAGGCCATGATGATGTCGGCGCCAATGGTACGTTGAATTTCCATCACATTTTCAGGCGTGAAAAAGTGTATCGAACCGTCAATGTGCGACTTGAACTTTACCCCTTCTTCCTTGATTTTTCTGTTGGCCGACAGCGAATACACTTGATAGCCACCCGAATCGGTCAGGATATTTCGGTCCCAATTCATGAATTTGTGCAAACCACCCGCCTGTTCCAAAATGGCCGTTTGCGGACGCAAATACAAATGGTAGGTGTTCCCCAAAATAATATCGGGATTGATTTCTTCCTTGAGTTCGCGCTGGTGTACACCTTTTACCGAAGCCACTGTTCCCACGGGCATAAAAATGGGCGTTTCAATCGTCCCATGATCGGTGGTAATGGTTCCGGCACGCGCTTTGGATTGCGGATCTGTATGGAGTAAATCAAATTTCATAGTCGTATTTTTTGCGTGGGCAAAGATAACCGAATTCCAAAAAGCAGCGGGATAATTTCTATTTTATTTGGGGCGTGACCACAAGGGTCAGGCTATCCGTTTTTATCTTTTTTCGCTTGCGCTCCAAACCGATAACCACTGCTATCCTTCACGCAAAAACACGGAAGTTGGAACCAAATTTATACCGAATCTAAAATAGCTATTCGCCACAAAGCGCGTGATTTTTAGTTTAAATTTGATACCCAATAAAACTCCTTTCTCATGAACGAATACTCCTACCAAGAACAGCACCTCAAAAGCTCCGATTTTATCACCGATATCGTCATTGGCATGAGCGACGGACTCACCGTTCCCTTTGCCTTGGCCGCCGGATTAAGTGGAGCCGTCGATTCCAATGGCATTGTAATTACTGCGGGAATCGCCGAGATTGTAGCGGGTTGTATCGCCATGGGCTTGGGTGGCTATTTGGCTGGGAAAACCGAACAAGAACACTACGAAAGCGAATTGAAACGCGAATACTTTGAAGTGGACAATTACCACCAAAAAGAAATCGACGAGGTCAAAGAAATCTTTGCCGATTACGGCATCGATGAAGACGGACAAACCTTACTAGCCAACCAACTCGCCAAAGACAAGAAAAAATGGGTCGATTTTATGATGAAATTTGAATTGGGTCTAGAAGAACCGCATCCCAAAAGAGCGCGAAATAGCGCCTTGACCATTGGGGTTTCGTATTTTATTGGTGGCTTGTTGCCGCTCACCGCCTACTTTTTTACCGAAACGCCTTTTGAAGGATTGATTTTGTCGTCCATCATTACCATTTTGAGTCTGTTTGTATTTGGCTATTTCAAAAGCAAAGTGACTGGACAGCCCCCACTTTGGGGAGCATTCAAGGTTACCGCTGTGGGTGTAATTGCTGCAGCTGCAGCCTTTAGTATTGCTAAACTTATCGGGTAATTTACAAGCGGTTTCTTTTTATAACTTTTAATAACTTTTAAAAAAAGTGCAAAAGTGAAACGCAAAACTATAAGTATCTTTGGCGAGTCTAATTTTTTACAACTAAACAATGCCAAACACCACACAACTCAACGATTTTACCACCCAAGTGCGCCGCGACATTTTGCGCATGGTACACGCCGTCAATTCGGGACATCCCGGAGGATCATTAGGCTGCGCCGAATTTTTAGTGTCACTCTACCAAAACATCTTAGTCCGCAAACCTGGCTTCAGTATGGACGGCATAGGCGAAGATGTTTTTTTCTTGTCCAACGGACACATCTCGCCTGTTTTTTACAGCGTATTGGCCCGCAGCGGGTATTTTCCCGTAGCCGAATTGGCCACGTTTCGAAAAATCAACACGCGCTTGCAAGGACACCCCACCACGCACGACGGTTTGCCTGGAGTGCGTATGGCTTCTGGATCCTTGGGACAAGGTTTATCGGTAGCAATTGGCGCGGCCCAAGCCAAAAAATTAAACCATGACGCACACACCATTTATTGTTTGTTGGGCGATGGCGAATTGCAAGAAGGACAAAACTGGGAAGCCATCATGTATGCCTCAGCCAAAAAAGTAGACAACTTGATTGCCACCATCGATTTAAATGGCAAACAAATTGACGGCACCACCGACGAAGTATTGTGCATGGGCGACCTGAAAGCCAAATTTGAAGCCTTTGATTGGCAGGTGCTCGAAATCAAACAAGGAAACGACATCGAGGCTATTCTTGCTGGCATGCAGACAGCCAAAAATTTGTTGGGCAATGGTAAACCCGTTTGTGTGTTGTTGCATACCGAAATGGGGAATGGTGTAGATTATATGATGCACACCCACGCTTGGCACGGAAAAGCACCCAATGACGCGCAACTCGAAGCAGCCTTGGCACAAAATCCAGCCACTTTAGGCGACTATTAATCATTCAGCACGATACACACATGAAAAAATATACCAACACAGGAAGTAAAGATACCCGTTCCGGATTTGGAGCTGGAATGACCGAATTGGGTCAAACAAACGAACAAGTAGTAGCCCTTTGCGCCGATTTGATAGGCTCGTTAAAATTTGACGACTTCAAAAAGAATCACCCGGAACGTTTCTTTCAAATAGGCATTGCCGAGGCCAACATGATTGGCATTGCTGCCGGATTGACCATAGGCGGGAAAATTCCATTTACCGGAACTTTTGCCAACTTTTCTACCGGTAGAGTCTACGATCAGATTCGTCAATCGGTGGCCTATGCGGATAAAAATGTAAAAATTTGTGCCTCACACGCCGGCTTAACCTTGGGGGAAGATGGCGCAACCCACCAAATATTGGAAGACATTGGCCTCATGAAAATGTTGCCCGGCATGACCGTAATCAATACCTGCGATTACAACCAAACCAAAGCGGCCACCTTGGCCATTGCCAATCACCATGGCCCTGTGTATTTGCGTTTTGGCCGCCCGGTAGTACCCAACTTTATGCCGGCCGACGAAGCTTTCGTGATTGGAAAAGCCATCGTGTTGCAAGAAGGAACCGACGTGACGATTGTGGCCACCGGTCACTTGGTTTGGGAAGCCTTAGTCGCTGCCGAAGTCTTGGCCGAAAAAGGCATTTCAGCCGAAGTGATTAACATTCACACCATCAAACCGCTTGACGAAGCTGCCATCTTGAAATCGGTGCAAAAAACCGGTTGTATTGTAACTGCCGAAGAGCACAACATCATGGGTGGTTTGGGCGAAAGCGTGTCAAGTTGCTTGGTACAAAACTATTTGGTACCTCAAGAATTTGTAGCCGTGAACGACAGTTTTGGCGAAAGCGGAACCCCCGAACAATTGATGGAAAAATATGGCTTGAACAGCGCCGCGATTGTTGAAAAAGCAGTAAAAGTGATGGCTAGAAAGTAATTTCTATTTCTATATCAAATCAAAATCCTCAAGCCATTGGGGATTTTTTTTGTTTATTTCTAAAACGGCAAAGACGTTTGACGAGTTGTAAGCAATATTTTTATACGTTTACGTCTACAATATATAGAAACAAAACTTCGTATAGCCACCCTAGATTGGGTGCATACTAGAAATTTAATAGCGCATATATACTAGTTAGCCAACATTATTGAACAAACAACTTTAAAAAATACAACATGAAAAAAACTTACTTGATTCTAACATGCTTATTCGTATCGACAATAGGATTTTCACAATCCATCAATTTTCAACAAGACACAACACAGACATTTCAAGACGCAGATGTTGGAGCGATGGCTTTTGCTGATGTTGATAATGATGGCGATAAGGATGTTCTCATTACTGGTAAAGGAGGGCCTATCTTAACTACTTTATTTCTGAATGACGGAAGTGGTAATTTTTCACCATCGACGAGCGATCCGTTTCAAGATGTTTTTGATGGTGATGTAAATTTTTTTGATGCTGATAACGATGGTGATTTAGATGTATTTATTACAGGCGAACCAACTGCATCAAACAGTTCAGATCTCTACTTCAACAACGGATTAGGGGTATTTTCGCTGGCTACGGGTAATAACTTTGAAACTATGATGGGAGGAAATAATGATGTTGGTGATGTAGACGGTGATGGTGACATTGATATTATTGTAACTGGGCAAAATATCACAGGGTTGCCGGTGACTAAACTTTATTTAAATAATGGCTCTGGAGTCTTTACAGCACAAGCAAATTCAATTTTCACCAACCTAAAATGGGGTGCTGTAAGGTTTATTGACATGGAAAATGATGGAGATTTAGATCTTATTAACTGCGGTCAGAATAGCTCAGGACAAATAACTACAATTTTATATACGAATAATGGCAATGGTACATTTAGTATAAATAATTCATCAGCAATCGATGGTGCAAGAGATTCAGATATTGCTATTGGCGATATTGATGGGGATGGTGATAAGGATTTTCTTATTTGTGGTACCTCAGGTTCAGGCATAATGACGAAGCTTTATCTCAATAATGGAGCAGGAATATTTTCAGAACTAATAGGAACTCCATTTGCACCTGTTTTTGTCGGAGCAGTTAGATTAGCAGATTTTGATAATGACAATGATCTAGATGTGTTCGTAATTGGAAGTATGCCTGGAGGCGGACCTAACGGTGTTGTTTGTAGAATATATTCGAACCTTGGATTTAATAATTTCTTAGAAGCAGATTCGCTAATTGGCGCTTATCTGTCAAGTGCAGCTATTGGAGATGTTAACGGTGATCAAATGGCCGATATTATTTATTCGGGTACACAATTCACTGCTCCAATTCGAGGAACTAGATTGTATTTGAATACCTCAAATATTCTTGGATTAAATGAAAATATTTCGCAACATTTTACAATCTATCCAAATCCATCAAATGGAATGATTTACTTAAAATCAAACAATGACCTGGATTTGAAAATCTCTATTTTAAGTGCATCTGGCGTATTGATTCACGAAGAAGATCTAATTTCCGCTACGGCAAAATTTTATCTTCCATATCCTAATGGAATATACTTCCTTCAGGTAAAATCAAAAGATTTCATCGAAACGCATAAGATAGTATTAGATAATAAATAACGTTTGCTAACAGCCGTTTGGCGTAATGGCGGGTTCGGTGCTTCGTATGACAGTTTTGTGGGTAAACAAACATTAGTGCTTCGTATCAACATTTGTGGTGAAAATCCGCCACTACGCCAAGCCGCAAACCGTTAGTTGAAAACCTTATCTTTATTACCCAAAACCTAAAACATGAACTATAAAGACATTATTGAGGAACTTCAATTACAACCTCATCCTGAAGGCGGTTTTTATGCTGAAACATATAGATCCTCTGCCTTTACACTCAACCAAAATAGAGAAAAAAGGAACCTCAGTACAGCCATTTATTTTCTGCTGCACGATACAAACAAATCAAATTTCCACCGAATTCAATCAGACGAACTCTGGTTTTTTCATCAAGGAGAGCCTATAGAAATTGTGACAATCCAAGATGGAAAAGCCCGTTCTATTATTTTGGGTAATGCCATTGAAAAAGGTGAATTACCCCAAGCCACAATCCCAGCGAATACTTGGTTTGGGTCTAAACTCAAAGACGGCAAAGGCTACGCTCTTGTAAGTTGCACTGTAGCTCCTGGCTTTGATTTTCTAGATTTTGAACTGGCAAAACGTGAAAATTTGGCGAATGAGTTCCCAAATCTGGAGGCATTAATCGAAGAATTTACCCCTTAAGGTTATTACTCCCCTCACTTCCGCGCGAAATGAAATTCGACGAAGTCAATCCCTTCGCATGTAGCAAAAGAATTTTTCGTTTGTACAAAATTAACCACAACCTTGCCTAATTGGAAAGTCTTCCTATCTTTGATAGCATCAAATGATAGCATCAATGAAGCCTCCATACGAAATCACTCCCGCTATTCTTAAACTTATAACTTCAATCTCTGAAAAGATTGGTGAAGTGAATGCAAACTTTTTAAACAAGCAATCGCCTACGCTGCGCAAGCAAAACAAGATTAAAACCATTCATTCCTCGCTTCACATTGAAGGAAACACACTCACGCAAGAACAAATAACCGCATTGATTGAAAACAAAAGAGTAATTGGTCCTGAAAAAGATGTAACCGAAGTCCTCAATGCCATCAAAGTATATGAAAATTTAGATCGTTTTAAAGCGAATGATGAAAAATCGTTTCTACTTGCGCACCAATTGATGATGAAAGGCTTACTTCCTACTCCCGGAAAATACAGAACCAAAAGTGTTGGAATTGTAAAAGGAGAAGACGTGGCGCATGTTGCTCCGCCTTATGCCAATGTTCCTTTTTTGATGAAAGATTTGTTTACTTATCTCAAAAAATCGGATGAAATAGACTTGATAAAAAGTTGTGTTTTTCATTACGAAATGGAATTCATTCACCCATTTCTTGATGGAAACGGACGAATGGGAAGGTTATGGCAAACCGTTATTCTGTTAGAAAAATATCCGGTTTTTGAGTTTTTGCCTTTTGAAACTTTAATCCACAAAACACAAAAAGAATATTATGAATCATTAGCACAAAGTGATAGCGCAGGAAACTCAACCCTATTTATTGAATATATGCTGCAAGTCATTGATCAATCGCTTGCTGAACTGCTCAATTACACTAATCGAACACTTCGCGAAATGGACAGAATTGCGTATTTTTTAAAAATCTCATCCAATTCATTTACGCGAAAAGATTACATGAACACCTTCAAAGATATATCAACAGCTACTGCTTCCAGAGATTTGAAAAAAGCGACAGAATTGAATCTAATTACGAAGGAAGGAAAAGATAATCAAACGGTGTATCGAATAAATAGCTTTAACGATTAAATTAAATTCGAATCCATGAATCTATTTGACGACCTTATTGACAAATCAAAAAACTGGCTTCCCCATGACGGAACAGTGTACTATTTTGGAAAAGTATTCACTGGCCAAGAGGCTGATTTTTACTGCCAAAATTTACTAGAAACCATTGCTTGGAGAAACGACGAAGCGATCATTTTTGGAAAGAAAATCACCACCAAACGAAAAGTAGCTTGGTATGGCGAACAGCCGTTTGCCTACACCTATTCGAACACGACCAAACACGCCTTGCCTTGGACGGCCGAATTGCTAGCTTTAAAAGCGGTGATTGAAAAAGAGACCGGTGAAACATACAATTCGTGTTTATTGAATTTGTATCACGATGGATCAGAAGGCATGGCTTGGCACAGCGACGGTGAAACCGATTTAAAAAAAGACGGCGCCATTGCTTCCCTGAGTTTTGGGGCCGAACGAAAATTTGCCTTCAAACACAAACAATCGCATGAGAAAGTAGAACTCCAGTTGGAACACGGCAGTTTGTTGGTCATGAAAGATACTACGCAGACGTTTTGGTTGCATCGATTGCCTCCCACCAAACGCATTACCTCAGCCAGAATAAACCTCACTTTCCGAACCATTATAATGAAGTAAGTGCGAAATTTAGCTGAATTTTAACGTGCTGAATTTCAAAGTGTATACTCTACCCTTTATATTCGCAATCTCAACTATATATAAAATGAAACACCTAAAAACTAGCACCTATTTTGTACTCGTTCCAATGGCGATACTGAGCCTATTGGTAATTGCTTGCAACCAAAAGAAGGAAATCAAACCTGTGCCTACCCCAGGATCCGTTGCCGAAAAGAAAGCAATGCAGCTGCAAAGAAAAAAATGGGAAGCTTCCCCCGACGGCAAAATGTACTTGGCATGGCAACGTTCTGCAGCGGGTAAAAAAGTACAAGCCAGTTATGATAAAATAGCGTCCAAGCTTACTGCTTTCTCCGAAATGGAGGCAGAGATTACCTCTGTTACGTTTGAACGTGAAAATGCCAAATCATCAGGGCCAAAATGGCTTTTGGTTCGGATTGATAACGAAGAGTATATGTTGCAATTTTCGCCCAAAGAATTCCAGCAGTTAAGCAGCCTAAAAGTAAACGACAAAATAATTGTCAAAAGCCGTAACGCCGGGTTTTCGCACAATCATCCTTATTTGATTTTATCCAGTGATTATATTGCGCAGCAAAACAAGGTCTTATACACACGCAAAGTGAATAAAAAAAATAAATGTTAAGGTCTAAGTAGAGATGCTAACGAAATTGGCAATATTTTGAAAAAACAAAGGGTTAGCTTTGTTAAATGGTTAAATAAAAGGGTAACTTTGAAAGTAATTTAAAACAAAAAAATATGAAAAATCTAAAAAAAATTAAATTTAGTTTAGTTCTTGCAATGCTATTTGTTTTGACAACATCATCTATGTGTAGTAACGACGACAATAGATCTAATCAATCAGCAAATAATCCTGCAGCGGTTGTAAATATTGTAAATAATGGAACTTGGAGAATAACGTATTATTATGACACGGATACGGATGAAACAACAAGTTTTATTGGATATAATTTTACATTTGGCGCAAATAATGTGCTCACCGCATCAAATGGAACAACTACAAATACAGGCACTTGGTCTGTAACTGATAGTAATAGTAATGATGATAGTATCAGTGATTTAGATTTTACTTTAGACTTTAGTTCCCCTACACAATTTTTAGAATTGAGCGATGACTGGGAAATTATTGAAAAATCTACAACTGTAATTAAATTAAAAGATGTTAGCGGTGGAAATGGCGGGACCGATTATTTAACATTTACTAAAAATTAATACTGTCTTCTAAAACAATATGTAACATAAGGGAATGATTGCAGTATATCTGTAAAGAACGACACCTTTAGATATCAAAAAAAATCCACTTATTATAGTGGATTTTTTTGTTTGTGATTAATGACAGGTCTTGTCTAAATACCTGCGCACTCTTGTGGGAGTTATGTAATCTAAACTACAAGAGGGCACTCCCTTGGACTCGTCCACAAGCGGAGTTAATGGATCATCAACTGCAGCTCCGTTGTAGGGATAATACCTTACTGTACC
>JAGNTC010000044.1 GCA_017987725.1 Flavobacterium sp. | reverse complement strand
ATCCAGGAGATACCTTGTTCTTAGAAGAGCAGTTGATTCACACCAAAGATTTCATCCTAGAAAACGACAAGTTGTACGGAATGAAAGTGGTAGAAGACGCTGGTGATTCTGAGAACATCAAAGCGGGTCAAATCATTTCTCCAAGAGAATTGCGCGACGAGAATTCGTTGTTGAAACGTTCGGATAAAAACTTAGTATCAGCGCGTGATGTAGTTACGGCTACCGCCACGCCAGTTTTACAAGGGATTACCAGAGCGTCGTTGCAAACGAAATCATTTATCTCGGCAGCGTCCTTCCAAGAAACAACCAAAGTATTAAACGAAGCGGCAGTAGCCGGTAAAGTAGATTACTTAGAAGGCTTGAAAGAAAATGTAATTGTGGGTCATAGAATCCCAGCTGGAACCGGTATGAGAGAATACGATCACACGATTGTAGGATCAAAAGACGATTTCAACGAGATGATGGCCAGCAGAGAAGAATACATTTATTAAGATGAGCGATTCGAATATACAACCCGGACAAATCAACATCGAGCTCGATGAGGCGATTGCGGAAGGAATTTATTCCAACTTAGCCATCATCAACCATTCGGCCTCTGAGTTTGTGTTAGATTTTGTGTGCATCATGCCCGGTACACCCAAAGCCAAAGTGAAGTCACGTATTGTGCTCACGCCTCAACACGCCAAGCGTTTGGTGAAGGCCTTGGCCGAAAATGTGCACCGCTTTGAATCGACACACGGAGAAATCAAAGATTCCGAACAGCCGCACATTCCCCTAAATTTTGGTCCTACGGGACAAGCGTAATAAAAAGCCCTCCAACCGGAGGGCTTTTTTTATATGCACAAAAAAACCTGCAAGTTGCAGGTTTTAAATATACATTAAGCTTTCACTTTTTTGGTTTTGTATAAGTAGAATGCAAAGACTAAACTTATTATAACAAAAATTATAATTACATTGTTAATAGGGGCAACTGGTGGTTCAGCATTTTCTACATTTCCATCATCCAATATATCTCCTCCATTGTCTTTCGCGAACAGGATAAAATTCGTCAATAGTAGATAGGTAAGGAAACCTAATTTAATCAATTTTGCTTTCATTTTGCTTGTATTTTGGTGTGTAAAAGTAGAATCTATATTTATTGAATCCAAATAAAATCGATAAAAATCAGCATTTTACCGTCTTAATCCAGTTCAGAAGTGAAAAAAAGTTGCACCGAAGGGAATTTACTTTGTGTCATTTGTATCGTAAAATCAGAATCGGCAAGGAAAACGAGCTGGTTGTACTTGTCTTTGGCCAAGAATTTTTGCTTAATCCGTTTAAACTCTTTAAACTCTTCGCTTTTCGGGTCTTTGGGTTTGACCCAACAGGCTTTGTGCACCGGGAAATTCTCGTAGGTACATTTGGCGCCATATTCGTGTTCCAAACGGTACTGAATCACTTCGTACTGCAGCGCACCCACTGTGCCAATTACTTTACGGTTGTTGAGCTCAAGGGTAAACAACTGTGCAACTCCTTCGTCCATCAATTGGTCAACACCTTTATCTAATTGTTTGGCTTTTAACGGATCAGCGTTGTTGATGTAACGAAAATGCTCTGGAGAAAAACTTGGAATCCCTTTAAAATTTAGCATTTCGCCTTCGGAGAGGGTATCGCCAATTTTAAAATTACCTGTATCGTGCAAGCCCACAATATCTCCTGGATAGGAAATATCTACAATTTCTTTTTTCTCAGCAAAAAAAGCATTTGGGCTGGAAAATTTCAGGTTTTTATTTTGGCGCACATGCAAATACGGTTTGTTGCGTTCAAAAGTGCCCGATACAATTTTTACAAAGGCCAAACGGTCGCGGTGTTTGGGATCCATGTTGGCGTGAATTTTAAACACAAACCCACTCATTTTCGTTTCAGTTGGATCGATCAATCGGCTTTCGGATTCTTTGGGACGGGGTGATGGTGCAATGGCAATAAAGCAATCCAATAATTCGCGTACTCCAAAATTATTCAAGGCTGAACCAAAAAATACCGGCTGTAGTTTGCCGCTCAAGTAGGCTTCTCGGTCAAATTTAGGGTACACTTCGTCAATCAATTCAAGTTCTTCCCGCAATTTTTCGGCTGGTTTTTGCCCGATAATTTTTTCCAATTCAGGACTATTTACATCCGAGAAGGCAATGGTTTCTTCGATGTTTTTTCGGCTATCTCCGCTAAACAAATTAATGTTTTGCTCCCACATGTTGTAGATGCCTTGAAAGTCATATCCCATACCAATCGGGAAACTCAACGGGCTTACTGTGAGGCCTAATTTTTGTTCCACTTCGTCCATCAAATCAAAGGCGTCTTTTCCTTCGCGGTCTAATTTGTTGATGAATACAATGATAGGGATGTTGCGCATGCGGCACACGGCCACCAATTTCTCGGTTTGTTCTTCGACCCCTTTGGCTACGTCAATGACTACAATTACACTGTCCACTGCGGTCAAGGTGCGAAAGGTATCTTCGGCAAAGTCCTTGTGCCCGGGCGTGTCCAGAATGTTAATTTTAATGTCTTTGTAGTTGAAGGCCAATACCGAAGTGGAAACCGAGATTCCACGTTGGCGCTCAATTTCCATGAAATCGGAGGTGGCGCCCTTTTTTATTTTATTGTTTTTTACGGCACCTGCCTCTTGAATGGCTCCACCAAATAACAGTAATTTTTCGGTCAAGGTGGTTTTTCCCGCATCGGGATGGGAAATAATGCCAAAGGTACGGCGGCGTAAAATTTCGTCGATAAAGCTCATAATTTGATACTAATTGGGCGCAAAAATACTATTTTTTCTATGGGCGAACGGTTGTTTTTACACCTATTTTTTGGCAAATAAATTTTTGTTAATAGTCCCGCCATTAGTTGTATAATGTAATTGAATTGTTATTTTTGTTCACCTAAAATCAAACGCCATTTAACCCATACATTTCATTAAGTAAAACCGTTATTAATTAGCTTTTCTCATGAAACTGAAACCTTTATTTTTATTCCTTTTTCTTTGTACACAATGTGCTGTTTTTGCACAAAACAATGCAAAACAAGTGTTGTTTACGGTAGACAACACCCCTTATTACACCGACGAATTTTTACGGGTGTACAACAAAAATTTAGATTTGGTTAAAGATGAATCCCAAAAAGACCTCACGCAATATTTGGAGTTGTTTGTGGGCTATAAACTCAAAATCACCAAAGCCAATAAATTAGGACTACAAGAAGGTGAGGCCTACAAAAACGAATTGGCTTCTTACCGCACCCAACTTTCCAAAAATTATTTAACCGATTCTAAAGTTACCAACGAATTGGTTGTTGAAGGCTACGAGCGGTCTAAAAAAGAAATCAAAGCATCCCACATTTTATTGTTGGTCGATGAAAATGCAGCGCCTGCCGATACTTTGGCCGCGTTCAATAAAGCCAAAGAAATCAGAGAACGTGCAAACAAAGGTGAAGATTTTGGTCAATTGGCAGTCGAGTTTTCGCAAGATCCTTCGGTGAAAGAAAACAAAGGTGATTTGGGGTATTTTTCGTCTTTCCGAATGGTGTATGCCTTCGAATCGGCGGCCTTCGCCACGCCCAAAGGAGCCATATCCAATCCTGTGCGCACCCGATTTGGGTATCACGTGATCAAAGTGGATGACATTCGCGATAACCGTGGAGAAGTTACGGTGGCTCACATCATGATATTGGAACCAAAAGAAGACAAACCAGAAGAAAAAGCAGCAGCGAAATCCAAAATTGACGACATCTACCAAAAATTACTTCAAGGCGAAAAGTTTGATGCCTTGGCTAAGCAATTTTCTGAAGACAAATCCTCTTCCTCTCGTGGCGGGGTACTTACCCGTTTTGGTTCAGGACAATTAAGCGCCGAAGAATTCGAGAATACCGCTTTTTCCTTGACTTTGGAAAACCCAATTTCCACGCCTATCCACACCCGATTTGGCTGGCATATTATAAAATTAATGGAGAAACATCCGCTGAAGTCATTGCAAGAAATGAAGTCGGAATTGGAGAGCAAAGTGGGTAAAGACGATCGTTCTCGTTTGATTACCAATTCATTAAATGATAAATTACAAAAGAAATACGCGCCCAAACGCGACGCCAAATTGTATGCGCAATTGGTGAAAGCGGTCACGGATGATTTCTACGAAAGTAAATGGGAAGTGCCTGTAAATAAAGCTTTTGCTGCAAAATTGGTATCATTCGACAAAAAAACAATAAGCGGTGATGACTTTTTGGGTTACATCAAAGACCAACAAAAGGCGGGCTTGAAAATCAAACCGATTGCTAATTTGGTCGATCATTTGTATAAAAAATACAGCGAAGAGCAACTCACCAAATATTATACTGACAATTTAGAGCAAGAGTTTCCAGAGTTTGCAACAGTAATGGAAGAATACCGCGACGGTTTGTTGTTATTTGATTTGATGGAGAAAGAAATTTGGGAAAAATCCAAAACAGATACCCTTGGTTTGCAATCGTTTTATGAAACCCGCAAATTCAATTACATGTGGAAAAACAGGTTGGATGCTTTGGTCGTTTCCTCTACATCGGCTGATGTAATCAAGAAAGCGCAAAAATTGCTTAAAAAAGGGGTCAGCGCTGAAAAAATCAAAGAAACACTCAATACAAAAGATAAAGTATTGGTCATGACCAATGCAGGCATTTTTGAAGAAGGTTCGGATGCCTTGCCGAAAAATGTGCCATTCCAAGTGGGCATTACAGAAAGTACGAAAGAAGGAGAATATTATTTCATTACCAAAGTAAATAAGGTTTTACCGGAAACCACAAAGACTTTGAGTGAATGTAAAGGCAAAGTAATCAATGATTACCAACAATTTTTAGAGCAAAAATGGGTTGATGATTTGAAAGCTGAGTTTGCAGTTAAAATAAATCAGGACGTTTTTGATGCCATCAAAACGCAGTTAAAAAAATAATGCATAAACCGCTGGGCATTTTCTTGCTGTTGGTATTTGCTTCCTGTAGTTTTTTTAAACCAGAAGCCAAATCCGAAGCCATTGCGCGAGTAAATGATCAGTATTTGTATCCCATTGATGTAAAAGGCCTAGTTCCAGAGGGTACAACCAAAAAAGACAGCGTCAATATTGTGCGCGATTTTATTAACCGATGGGCAGCGCAGGAATTGTTGTACAAGGCTGCTGAAATGAATCTCAATAAGGCTAAAAAAGCAGATTATGATGCTTTGATTAATCAATACAAAATTGATTTATACACCAAGGCCTATTTAGAAGAAATTGTAAAAAGATCGGTGGATACGGTTATTTCAAGTGCAGAACTTGAGCGTTATTATGCCGAAAATAAAGATAATTTCAGGACCAATAGCACCTTAGTGCGGCTGCGTTACATTCATCTCGATAAAGACAATCCGCGTATAGGGAGCATTCAAAGTAAGTTCTTTGATTATAAAAAAAAGGATAAGAAATTTTGGGCAACCTATGCCATGCAATGCAAAAGTTATGCCTTGAATGATTCGGTATGGGTAGCCATGGATCAAGTGTATGAGAAGTTGCCCTTTATCAACACCGACAACCTAAGCCAGTATATTGTTGGGGGAAAAAAAATTGAGTACACCGTGGGAAACGAGGTGTATTTTGTGAAAATTGCACAGGTAATTGGCAAAAACCAAATTGGACCATTTGAGTATGTAAAACCAACACTCAAGGAAGTAATTCTGAACAACAGAAAAATTGCATTAATTAAAAAATTTGAACAAGACATCACCGACGATGCCCTTAAAGACGAAAAATATGAGTTATACAAGAAATAGCGGGTTTTTATCAGTGGTAATGGTAGTGCTATGTGCCTTTTCAGCTGTGGCACAAGAGATCATTAAAGATACCGTTAAACCTGTTTCGGTTGTGCCATCCATGCGTCAAAAGGTCGACGGTGTAATTGCTACAATTGGAGATTACAACATTTTAGATTCGGATATCGACAAGGCGTTTTTGGAGATGACCAGTCAAGGAAATTCGATTAAAGATTTCAGTCGTTGCCAAATGATGGGCAAATTGATGGAAGAAAAATTGTATGCGCACCAAGCCATTCAGGATAGTATTGTGGTGACTGATGAAGAAGTGAAATCCAAAATGGAGGAACAATTGTCTTACATGATTGAGCAATTGGGTTCTATGGACAAAGTGATTAAGTACTTTAAAAAAACAACCGAAGAAGACTTTAGAACCGACTTGTTTGAGATCATTAAAATGAACAAGCTTACTTCGGCCATGCAAAAGAAGATTGTAGATGAGGTAGAAATTACGCCCGAGGAAGTGCGCAGTTTTTTCAAGAAAATTCCAGAGGCAGATTTGCCCTTTTTTGGTGCTGAACTCGAGGTTTCTCAAATAGTCGTACAGCCCAAAGTATCGGATGCCGACAAACAAAAAGTAATTGATCGGCTCAAAGAATTCAAAAGCGAAGTGCTAGCGGGTTCGAGTTTTTCGACCAAAGCAGTCTTGTACTCCCAAGATCCGGGTTCGAGTTCAAGTGGTGGTTATTACAAAATGAACAAGAAAACACCATTTGTAAAGGAATTTAAAGATGTGGCGTTTAGTTTGGGCGAAGGTGAAATTTCAGATCCGTTTGAGACCGATTTCGGATTTCACATTATTTATGTTGAAAAAATCAGAGGGCAAGAGGTGGAACTCCGCCACATTTTATTGGTACCAACGGTTACCGATCAATCCCTAAAAGACGCCAAAGAACGCATCTTGCAAATCAAAAAGAAAATCGAAGACAAATCCATATCTTTTGCCGATGCTGCTCGTGCCGAATCGGATGAGAAAGAAACCAAAGCCAATGGTGGGGTGTTGATTAATCCCAAAACACAAGACACACATTTTGATTTGACCAAAATGGATCCTGCTTTTTATTCACAAGTCTCTAATTTGAAGGAAGGAGAGATTTCGGTTCCGATCATCGACACCGACCAATCCGGTAAGAAAAAATATAAAATTGTCATGGTAACCAACCGCATCAACGAGCACACCGCCGATTACGGAAAAGATTACCTTAAAATTAAAGACTTGGCTTTGAAAGAAAAACAAATCAATGCCATTGCCAAGTGGTCGGAGGAAAAAATCAAAGAAACCTACGTTAAAATCAATGGCGAATACCGTGATTGCACGTTTACCAATAATTGGCTAAAAAAATAATATCAAAATCCATCTTTCATGTCAGACGTAGCTGCAATTCAACAATTAGTTGAGAAACGCCTTGCCTTAAAAACCGAAATTGCCAAAGTAATTGTAGGTCAAGATGAGGTAGTTGACCAAATTGTACTCAGTATTTTTTCTGGAGGTCACGCCTTGTTGGTGGGTGTTCCGGGTCTTGCCAAAACGCTAATGGTCAATACTATAGCCCAAGCCTTGGGTTTGCAGTTCAAACGGATTCAATTTACGCCTGACTTGATGCCTTCGGATATTTTAGGAAGTGAAATCTTGGATGAAAACCGACAATTTAAATTCATCAAAGGACCTATTTTTTCTAACATAATCTTAGCCGACGAGATCAACCGTACGCCACCCAAAACCCAAGCTGCTTTGTTGGAAGCCATGCAAGAACGGGCTGTGACGATTGCTGGACACAACTACAAATTGGATTTGCCCTATTTTGTATTGGCTACCCAAAACCCGATCGAGCAAGAAGGAACCTATCCGTTGCCAGAAGCTCAATTGGATCGCTTTATGTTTTCGATCAAATTGGATTACCCTTCGTTTGCCGAGGAAGTTGCGGTGGTAAAAAGCACTACTTCCGATCACAAAGCCAGCATCAATTCGTTGTTTGAAGCGCAAGAGATTATCGATTTTCAACAGCTCATCCGTCGTGTTCCTGTTGCCGACAATGTTATCGAATATGCGGTTAGCTTGGTGAGTAAAACCCGACCAGACAATGTATTGGCCAATGATTTTGTAAAAACCTATATCGATTGGGGGGCTGGTCCGCGCGCCTCACAAAACTTGATTTTGGCGGCCAAAGCCAATGCTGTTTTTGCAGGCAAATATTCCCCTGATATTGAAGATGTCAAAGCAGTTGCCATTGGTATTTTGCGTCATCGCGTGGTTAAAAATTACAAAGCCGAAGCCGAAGGAATTTCCATTGAGCAAATCATCTCTTCCTTATTTTAAGTTTGATTATTTCGAAATTGACAAAATAATTACTTTAAATTATTGATTTCGCAATAACATTGTATTTTATTTCTGCTTTACTGAATAGAATGTATTGAAATGTCCTATTTGGAAATAATTATTTCACGAAACCCTACTTTTAGTAAAAATCTTTCAATCTTTTGGGTGGAATTGTCTAAATTTGCGCCAAACAAATAAACCCAATTCTTATGGCTTTTGATATTGATATGATTAAAAAGGTCTATGCTAATATGACCGCTCGTGTAGATCAAGCACGAACAATTGTGGGACGTCCCTTAACCCTTACCGAAAAAATTCTATACAACCATTTATGGGAAGGCATGCCTTCACAAGCGTATGGTCGTGGACTAGATTATGTAGATTTTGCTCCCGATCGTGTGGCCTGTCAAGATGCTACTGCGCAAATGGCTTTGTTGCAATTCATGCACGCCGGAAAACCCAAAGTGGCTGTGCCAACTACCGTGCACTGTGATCACTTGATTCAAGCTAAAGTGGGCGCCAAAACCGATTTGGCTGTGGCCAATTCACAATCCAAAGAAGTATTTGACTTTTTGTCATCCGTATCCAATAAATACGGTATCGGGTTTTGGAAACCAGGTGCGGGTATTATTCACCAAGTAGTATTAGAAAATTATGCCTTTCCAGGTGGAATGATGATCGGAACCGATTCACATACCGTAAATGCGGGTGGATTGGGTATGTTGGCCATTGGAGTAGGAGGAGCCGATGCGGTTGATGTTATGTCGGGCATGGCGTGGGAATTGAAATTCCCGAAATTAATTGGTGTAAAATTGACTGGAAAATTAAACGGTTGGACGGCACCTAAAGATGTAATTCTTCGTGTGGCTGATATCTTAACCGTTAAAGGAGGAACCGGAGCTGTTGTAGAATACTTTGGCGAAGGAGCCATCAATATGTCGTGTACCGGAAAAGGAACCATTTGCAATATGGGAGCCGAAATTGGAGCAACCACTTCAACCTTTGGGTATGATGACTCGATGCGTCGCTACTTGGCTTCGACTGGACGTCAAGATGTGGTGGATGCGGCTGATGCAGTTGCGCCATATTTAACAGGAGATCCAGAAGTATATGCCAATCCAGAATTGTATTTTGATCAACTGATTGAAATCAATTTGTCAGAATTAGAGCCATACATCAACGGACCATTTACACCAGACCGCGGAACGCCAGTGTCTAAAATGAAAGAAGAAGCGGCTAAAAACGAGTGGCCTTTAAAAGTAGAGTGGGGATTGATTGGTTCTTGTACCAATTCCTCCTACGAAGATATGGCGCGTGCGGCTTCTATAGTAGAGCAAGCGGTGGCCCACGGAATTACACCTAAAGCCGAGTTTGGAATCAACCCTGGCTCAGAACAAGTGCGTTACACCATCGAACGAGATGGCATCATTGCTACTTTCGAAAAAATGGGAACCAAAGTTTTCACTAATGCTTGTGGCCCTTGTATCGGGCAATGGGATCGTGAAGGTGCCGACAAAGGAGAAAAAAATACCATTGTGCACTCGTTCAATAGAAACTTTTCTAAACGTGCCGATGGAAATCCCAATACACATGCATTTGTAACCTCACCTGAAATGGTTGCTGCTTTGGCAATCTCCGGAGATTTATCCTTTAATCCATTAACCGATACTTTGTTGAATGACAAAGGCGAAGCAGTAAAATTGCTTCCTCCCACGGGTGATGAATTGCCAACCAAAGGATTTGCAGTTGAAGATGCTGGATTCCAAGCACCTGCCGAAGACGGAAGCGGCGTGCAAGTTGTGGTTTCAGAAACATCTGATCGTTTGCAGTTGCTTGCGCCATTTGACGCTTGGGACGGAAAAAATATTTCGGGAGCTAAATTGCTTATCAAAGCTTTTGGAAAATGCACCACGGATCATATCTCAATGGCGGGACCTTGGTTGCGTTTTCGTGGTCACTTGGATAATATTTCCAACAACATGCTCATTGGAGCGGTGAATGCATTCAACGACAAAGCCAATTCAGTAAAAAATCAATTGACTGGAAATTACGATACCGTACCTGCGGTGCAACGTGCCTACAAAGCGGCCGGTGTTTATTCTATCGTGGTGGGTGATCACAATTATGGTGAAGGATCCTCCAGAGAACACGCGGCCATGGAGCCTCGTTTCTTGGGTGTGAAAGCCGTATTGGTAAAATCATTTGCCCGTATTCACGAAACCAACTTGAAAAAACAAGGCATGTTGGCTTTGACGTTTGCCAACGAAGCCGATTACGATAAAATCCAAGAAAACGACAGCATTGATTTTATTGATTTGGTTGATTTTGCTCCAGGCAAGCCTCTTACTTTGGTATTTACCCATGCCGATGGTTCAAAAGACAGCATCTTGGCTAATCATTCTTACAACGACAGCCAAATTGGTTGGTTTGTAGCGGGATCGGCACTCAATTTGATTGCGGCTGCCAGCTAAATTTGCATAATATAAATTTTACTCCAAAGCCTCTACTTCAATAGAGGCTTTTTTATGGCTTAGTTTCCCTTGTAAAACCAAACGACTTTTTTATATCTTTAGCCAATCGACCGATCTCTAATCAACCAAAAAGTATAAGCATGGAAAACAAACCCGAAGAATTTAAAAAAGAATTAGGACTATTGGATGGCACCATGTTGGTGGTGGGCTCTATGATTGGCTCAGGCATTTTTATCGTAAGCTCCGACATTGTTCGTCAAGTTGGTTCGTCGGGTTGGTTGTTGCTCATATGGTTGCTTTCGGGTGCAATTACTGTAATGGCTGCTGTGAGTTACGGGGAGTTGAGTGCCCTTTTCCCCAAAGCAGGTGGACAGTACGTCTACCTCAAAGAGGCCTATGGCAAATTGATTGCCTTTTTGTATGGATGGAGTTTTTTTACTGTTATACAAACCGGTACGATTGCCGCTGTAGGTGTAGCCTTTTCAAAGTTTGCGGCTTATATCTATCCGCCTTTAAGCGATGAAAACGTGCTGTTTTCAGTGGGGTCATTACCCATCAACGCGGCTCAATTGGTTTCGATTTTTACCATCGTTTTCTTGTCTTACCTCAATAGCAAGGGCGTAAAAAACAGCAAGGTGTTACTAACTATCTTAACGGTAATCAAAATTTTATCATTGGCCGGTTTGATTATCTGTGGATTTTTGTTTGCTGCTGACGCCGAGATTTGGAACGCCAACTGGAGTAATGCTTGGGCAACAACAACCTATGTAAACGATACTTCAAGCTGGTTGCCCATTAGTGGCGTGGCATTGATTACAGGTGTTGCTGCGGCTATGGTGGGCTCTTTGTTTTCAAGTGATGCTTGGGTAGGCGTAACCTTTATTGCCGGTGAAATGAAAAATCCCAAGCGCAACGTAGGCCTGAGTTTGTTTTTAGGCACGCTCCTGGTGAGTGTCATTTATGTGTTAACCAACGTGATGTATTTAGCGGTTATTCCGCTCGATGGCATTGCGCATGCACCCTCAGACCGTGTGGCTGTAGTTGCCTCGCAAGCCATTTTTGGAAATATGGGTACCTATGTGATCGCGCTCATGATTATGGTATCTACTTTTGCTTGTAACAATGGTTTGATTATGGCGGGTGCACGGGTATATTACACCATGGCCCAAGACAAATTATTCTTTAAACAAGCTGCAAGATTAAACGCCGCTCAGGTTCCTTCCTGGGCCTTGTGGGCTCAATGTGTTTGGGCTTCTGTCTTGTGTCTTACCGGTAAATACGGTGCGCTATTGGATTTTGTAGTAATTATTGTATTGATATTTTACATCCTCACCATCTATGGAATCTTTATTCTTCGCAAAACCATGCCTGATGCCCCTAGACCCTACAAGGCATTTGGTTATCCATTTATTCCCATGCTGTATATTGTATTGGCCAGTGCCATCTCAATTGCTTTGATGGTTACCAAAACAGATACTTGCGGATGGGGTGTACTGATTATGTTAATTGGTTTGCCCGTGTATTATTTGACCAAACCAAATGAGTAATTGTAAAAAAGCCGTTGATTAAACTAACGGCTTTTTTATTAGTAATACGTATATCGGCGTACTTTGGCAATGTATTTGGCCAGACGAATTACCTGATGGCTGTAGCCGTATTCGTTGTCATACCAAATGTACAAGACAATGTTTTTACCATCGGCTGAAACAATCGTGGCGTTGCTGTCATAAATAGACGGCGCCGAGGTGCCAATAATGTCTGAAGATACCAATTCATTGTTTAGCGAATATTTGATTTGCTCCACCAATTCGCCTTCCAAGGCATATTTTTTCATGATCGAATTGATTTCCTCTACCGAGGTGGGTCGGGATACTTCTAGATTCAATACCACCAAGGATCCATTGGGTACCGGCACGCGTATGGCATTGGAAGTCAGTTTTCCAGTCAACGAGGGCAGGGCTTTAGCAACCGCCGATCCGGCGCCCGTTTCGGTAATTACCATGTTTAATCCAGCGGCTCTTCCGCGTCGGTATTTTTTGTGCATGTTATCGACCAAATTCTGGTCATTGGTATAGGCATGAATGGTTTCCAAGTGTCCTTTTACCACAACCAAGGTGTCTTCGATGGCTTTCAAGATTGGCGTAATGGCATTGGTGGTGCAGGAAGCTGCAGAAAATAAATCCAATTTATCAGGATTGTAGTCCAAGTGGTTTACCCCGTGTACAATGTTGGGCATGCCTTTACCTGGTGCGGTGAGCAACACTTTGGACACCCCTTTTGATTTAAGGTGACGCGAAAGGGCTTCGTCATTGGTAAAAGCGCCGGTATTATCAATCACCAAAGCATTGTCAAAACCATAAGCTGTATAATCAATTTCTTCGGGTGATGCAGCGGTTATCATATGCACCGTTGTCCCGTTAATGCTGAGCGTATTATTCGCTGCATCGGCCACAACCGAACCTTCAAAATCACCGTGGATCGAATCATAACGCAACAAGGAGGCTCTTTTTTCTAAGGTTACAGCATCATTTTTATCTCGAGTCACAATGGCTCTTAGGCGCAGTTGGGTTCCTTTTCCTGTTTTTGACATCAATTCTCGGGCCAACAATCGGCCAATTCGACCAAAACCATACAAGACCACGTCTTTGGGTTCGTTGTTTTTAAAGTCTTGTGCCTTTTTTAATTTGGTTAATACAAAGCCGGTAGCGTTGTTGTGTTTATTGTCGCCTTTGTGAAATTCATACGTCAATTTACCAATATCGAGTTTGGATGGCGGTAAATTAAGGGAGTAAATCGCTTTGGCAATTTCAACCGAGTCAAAAATAGAAATGGGTTTGCC
>JAGNTC010000169.1 GCA_017987725.1 Flavobacterium sp. | reverse complement strand
TCTTGAAAATATAATACAACTGATTGTCCACAATTTTAACCACCAACTTGATTTGATAAAAATAAACACTACCGTCAATCGGGTCTTCTTTGCTGTAGTCAAAATCCAATTCTTGAGCCGTTTGAAGTACTTGCTGATATTGTTGCCAATCTGCCAAAGAGTGAATAACTGATTTCAATTCCCAAACGGGCAAATTCTTGGCTTCTGAACGCGTAAGCTCGAAAATGGTTGAGGCTGTTTTGTTCATATATACTATCTGCCCGATTTGATCTGCAATATGAACACCCTCTGTGGTTGAATCTAAAAATGACTCAAACAAACGCAAGCGATTTTTAACAACGTCAAATTTTGTTTCAGAAAACGGTGTAGCTTGTACGGCAAAATTGACATCAATAAAATAAACTATTCCGGGATGTGGGGAATTGGGAAGTGATTCATATTGTACCTTTCCGTGTATTTCAACAGCTGTGGAAGAAAGAATACGCGTTTTTACCTCAATTCCTTTTTTCTGAATCAGCTGAGTAAAATTGGGCAATACACGCGAAACTGGCTGATGAATGATATCTGCTAATTCATAGCCTAGCAGCTGCAATAACTTACTGTTAATTTCAACTATTTTATCTTCCTCATTTACGATTAAAAATGGTAAAGGAATTGTTTTGAGAAAAATACCTGGCACACTAGAAAACAACATAGTATCGATTTTTGCGATTTAAAGATAGTATTTCATTTCTGTATATCGTAAAAAAATAAAAAAAGCAGACCTGTAAGCCGGATTCTGTTCTTTTAAACCTGCCGAAACAAATTTAAAATACCTTATCATTTATCTAGTCCCGCCATTACTAACGGGATCCATCTTCCTACCCTTTGGCATCGGACGAGTAGCCCTTATCCCGCAAAACGGGAGCCAATATACTTGGAATTTCACCGCATAGAGTTTACCTGGTTTCACTACAGCCTTACCTGTACATACTTTCTGTTGCACTTGTCCTTGCAGCAGCCAAATTACATTGACTACTACCGACGGGTGTTACCCGCTATGCTACTCTTTGGTGTCCGGACTTTCCTTCCCGATAATTCGGGACGATAAGGCGGTCTGCGTTGCAAAGTAAGGGTATTTATTAGAAGTTTGTAAAAATTAAAATCTAAAATTTAAAATTTATAAATATTCAAACTATATTTGTTCACCAAGCAAAATTTCATGGAACAATTTGTAGTATCAGCCCGTAAATACCGCCCTCAAACCTTCAAGGATGTGGTGGGACAACAGGCCATTACCAACACTTTACTCAATGCCATCGAAACCAATCACTTGGCCTCTGCCTTGCTTTTTACCGGACCTCGAGGCGTAGGAAAAACCACCTGCGCTCGCATCTTAGCCCGTAAAATAAACCAACCAGGTTACGATGATCCCAACGAAGATTTTGCGTTCAATGTATTTGAATTGGATGCGGCTTCCAATAATTCAGTAGATGATATTCGTAACTTGATAGACCAGGTACGGATCCCGCCCCAAACCGGGCAATACAAAGTGTACATCATTGACGAGGTACACATGCTTTCGGCCTCGGCTTTTAATGCTTTTTTGAAAACCTTAGAAGAACCGCCCAAACACGCCATTTTTATTTTGGCCACCACCGAAAAACACAAAATCATTCCCACCATATTATCGCGTTGTCAAATTTTTGATTTTAAACGCATTACCGTCAAAGACGCCAAAGCACATTTAGCCGAAGTGGCCCAAAGTCAAGGCGTAGCATTTGAAGACGATGCCTTGCACATCATTGCCCAAAAAGCAGACGGGGCCATGCGTGACGCCTTATCGATCTTTGACCGAGTGGTTTCCTATTGTGGGACAAATTTAACCCGGCAAGCGGTGACCGAGAATTTGAATGTCTTGGACTATGAAACCTACATTCAAATTACCGATTTGTTGTTGACCAATAAAATCCCTGAAGTGCTCATGGCTTACAATGACATTTTGGCCAAAGGGTTTGACGGTCATCATTTTATTGCTGGATTGGCCTCTCATTTTCGAGACCTATTGGTTTGTCAAACTCCGGCAACAATCTCGTTGCTCGAAGTGGGCGAACAAGCCCAAAAATTATATGCACAACAAGCACTGCAAACCCCGCACGCCTTTTTATTGAAAGGTATCGAGCTGGCCAATGACTGCGATTTGAAATACAAAGTATCTCAAAATCAACGCCTGTTAGTAGAACTTTGTTTGATGCAATTGGCCTCCATCACTTTTGATGGAGAAAAAAAAAAGTTAACGGATTTATAATCCCTGCCTCCCATTTTTACGGTAGAGTGTTAGAAATAGCAGTGGAAGATCCTGCTGTTGTAGAAGTTATAACACCAACTGTCGAAGAAATTCCAGAAGTACAAGCGATTCAACCCAGTACACCCCCACCTACAATAACTCAAAAAGAAAACAATAACAGCAGCCACGCTGGGCCTGTTTCGGCATTGTCTTTGGCTAGCATTCGGGCTAAAAAAGAAATGCAAGAGCAAATTAATCCCAACACCAAAGGGGAAGTTGTGTTGCCTACCGAATCGTTCAACGAAACAGATCTGTTGCTGTATTGGACCAAATATGCTCAAAAATTGGGCGACAAAGGATACAAAATTATGGAGTCCTTGTTGCTCATAAACGACCCTACAGTGGACGGAACACAGGTGCGGTTTGAATTACCCAACGAAGGATCTAAACTTGATTTTGAATCGGAGAAAAATGACTTGTTGCGTTTTTTGAGAAGTCATTTGCACAACCACGACATTTCTATTGAAGTAATTGTAAATGAAGCTGTTGAAAATAAATTTGCCTTCACTCCACAAGACAAATACAACCGATTGAACGAACTCAATCCGGCCTTGGATTTACTCCGAAAAACCTTTGAATTGGATATTTAATTTTCCTGTTTTTTCAAAAAAGAAATCAAGCCTTTCATATACACTTGCTGGTCGTCATACATACTCATGTGGCTTCCGTTGGGGCAATACAAATAGGTTCCATTTTGCACTTGCGTAGCCATCCATTGCATATGCTCCGGATCCATGGTATCGTATTTTCCACCGATGGTTAAAGTAGGAACGGCTAGTTTAGGTAGGTCTTTTTTGCGATCCCAAGTCGTTAATTTGCCCGAAATACCAAATTCACTTGGTCCTTGCATGGTTACATACAAAGACGAATTTAATCGGCCAAACGCACGATTCATGGGCTCTGGCCAAGGAATTCTACAGATGTGTTGGTTGTAATAATGTGGCGTAAGCAGTTCCATATACCGCGGATTGGAGAAATCTTTTTTGGCTTCTAAAGCACGGATTTCGGCAAGCGCAGTAATAGGAATTTGTTTGGCCAACACCTCGGCATATTGGCCATAATCTGGACAACTGGCCATCATGTTGGAAATGACTAATCCCTTTAAATTGGCTTGGTATTTTAGGGCATATTCCATGGCTAAAATTCCGCCCCAGGAATGCCCTAATAAGATAAAATTAGAGACATCCAAGTGCAAGGCTTTGCGCACTTGTTCCACTTCTTCCACATAGCGAGGCAAATCCCATAACGCTACATCATTAGGGTTGTCTGAGAAACCGGTACCCAATTGGTCATAATAAATAAACTCAATACCCGCCGCAGGCAAGAAATTTTCCATGCACTCAAAATATTCGTGAGACATGCCTGGACCGCCATTGAGTAACAATACCTTTACTTTTGGGTTGTTCCCGATGCGTTTGGTCCACACCATAAAATTTCCTTTTGGTGTGCTGATTGTAATTTGTTGTGTTCCTCCTACCGAAACTTTGGTACTATCCTGGTAAAAATAGGACGCGGAAGATTCGGTTTTTGAATCCGGTTGTGGTTTGCATGAAAATAAGGTCACACATAAAATCGAACAGATAAAGCAATTTTTTTTCATCTTAAATTCTTTATAATTTTTTATAATACATGGCTTTCACAATTCCGTCTGAAAGTCCAATTTTTGGTACGTAAATCCATTTGGCTCCACTCCATTTCATGGCATTCAAATAGATTTTGGTAGCCAAGA
>JAGNTC010000043.1 GCA_017987725.1 Flavobacterium sp. | reverse complement strand
TTTGTCAAAAAAGGATCCAAAGCCGTGATTAAAGTGATCAAAACCGGCATTCAAGACGATACCAATATTGAGGTAATCTCCGGATTATCCAAAGGCGATGAGTTGATCATTGGACCCTACACTACGGTTTCAAAAGATTTGAATTCGGGCGACAAGATTTCTGTAACCAAGTCACCAGCCACCAAAAAATAATGGCTTACATTCTTCACATCGAAACGGCAACTAAAAATTGTTCGGTTGCACTTTCATTCGAAGGAAGATTACTTGCATGCCAAGAGCTGGCAACGGATGGCTATGCCCATGCCGAAAAATTACACGTTTTTATTGACACACTTTTGCAAAAAGCAAACGTGCAATTTGCCCAACTCAATGCAATTGCGGTTAGCAAAGGTCCGGGTTCCTATACAGGATTGCGCATCGGTAACTCGGCAGCCAAAGGCCTGTGTTTTGCCTTGCACATTCCATTAATAGCGATTGATACTTTAGCTGTTTTGGCCGCGCAAGCGCAATCGCTTGTAAAAGAAGGTTACATTGTGCCCATGTTAGACGCACGCAGAATGGAAGTGTACTCGGCAGTATATTCGCCTCAATGCGACCTTTTCCAAGCAGTACAAGCGGAAATACTTGACGAGCAATCGTATGGCACGTTTACAGATCCGCTTTATTTTGTGGGTGATTGCCAAGACAAATTAAAAACCGTTTTGACACAATCCAATTTTAATTTTATTCCAGAGGTTGTTTATCCCTCGGCCAAGGACATGCCCGAGTTGAGCTACGCAAAATACCTGAACAAAGAGTTTGAAGACTTGGCCTATTACGAGCCGTTTTACTTAAAGGATTTTTTGGTTACGGTTTCCAAAAAATAAACTACAGGCCGTTTAAAAACACCATTAATTCCAGGCGGTCATTCTGCTGTTTAAGGTCCAATGGATGTTGATTAAAGTAATTATCAATTTGCTCTTTTTGGCTAGGAAACAACTGGACAAGTTGTTTTTTTGATGTGGGAAATTCAAATACCCCAGCTTTTTCTTTTTTAAGATACCAGGTTTCTGCCGCTTTTACATACTTGGCAGGACGGGAGGTTTCAAGGGTAGTTTTGGCTGTTCTTCCTTCATAGTAAGTAATGTTTTCCTTGCTATATAGCGTAAAATTTCCTTCCACATGGCGTTCGATTAAATAACCCGTATGGTTTTTCCCAGATCGATGCGTATAGGTTGTCAGCACATATTTGATCTCTGGCTCACCTAAAAAAATCGGGCTAAAATCGGCCAATTTATCCAATATTAGCGTGTCACTTTTTGGTGTAATAAATTCAAATTCATCGGCATGCACATTGTAACGCATTCGTGCCTTTTGATTTACACGTTCAATTTTTGCCCATTGAAAAGTAGGCACCAAATAGGGCTGTCCTTCAGGTCGATTTGTATTGTTTAGTGGATTTCTAAAAATTTTACCAGCTGTATTTGGATCCAACACCTCGTATTTCATGTTGAAGCCATTAAATTGCGCGTGTGAAATAAATCCGACGAAACAAAAAACAAAGAGGTATAAATTTTTCATGGTGGGGTAATTCATTATTTGTTTTCAGTAAGACTATACGGCTGAATGTGCAATGCATTTTGTTCAAATTGCAGCAGACACTCTTCAAGAATTTCAGCCACAGTTGAGGCATAATTTGGCGTTTTTACCCAGGCACGAATGGCAATTTTTATGCCGGTTTCGGTGAGTTCTTTTACAATAATTGCTGGACTTGGTTGCTGTAATACGGCCTTATTTTTGGCTAAGACATCGAGTATAAGTGCTCTGGCTTCTGGGATGGATGTGTGATACGGCAAGACCACAGGGATGTCTGTTCTCCGGGTAGATTTGCGTGAAAAATTGATAATTGTATTGTTTGACAAGGTTCCATTTGGGATAAAAATTACTTGGTTGTTGTCGGTTTGCAGTTGTGTTACAAAAATTTGAATATCAATTACGGTCCCTTCCATGTTTTGAGCCAAGATGGTGTCGCCTAGTTTAAAGGGTTTAAACAATATAATTAAAATTCCACCTGCAAAGTTTGCCAAAGAACCTTGTAAAGAAAGTCCTACCGCTAAGCCTGCCGCACCCAATATGGCCACAAATGAGGAGGATTCAATTCCCAATTTGGAGATCACGGCAATAATCAATACAATGCGCAAGGCCCAAAAAATCACGTTACATAAAAATTCAACAAGCGTGGGTTCCACTTCCCGTTTCATCAAGATTTTGCGAGCCAAATTATTGATAAACCGAATCGTATAGCCTCCCAGGAAAAAGAGGAGTAGCGCGGCCAATAACTTAGGTGAATAATCCAATAACAGATGAAAAAGGGACATTAAATAATCATGCAAAGAGGTGATGTTGAGACTGTCATTCATAAAAAAACGGGTTTAAAATATGCTGTTAAAATTACTAAATAATGCGCAGCGGCTTACGCATTCAGTACTCTTTTTAAAAAGAGATTGAAATCGCTAAAGGGCAAGTCACATTGTTGGTTTTGGCAACAATAAAACAAGGTTTGATTAGGAGAATATCTATTTTTCAAAAACGGAAGTTCAGAGGCCTTTTCCGTAGCCACGATCTGGCAATGGGGCAAATACAGTCCGTTTAATTTTTGCGCATATTCGTAGGCATTCTCACCGCAAATGGCAATTTCAAGCTGAGTGGGCAGTAATCGCATAAAAGCGGAAAGCCAATTTGAAAAAGCGGATGGATAATCGGCATTGTACACGATCAATTCGATCATTTGTTCAGCAAGATTGCGGTACTGTTGGTCAGCAAACACACAGCCCAAACGCAACAAATTATGCGCCATAACCGAATTAGACGCAGGGATTACATTGTCTTCTGTTTCAAAATGCTCACTCACCAGTGCGGGGTCCAAGCGGGAAGTAAACGAAAATAAGTTGCGTTCAGCATCATAAAAATGTTCCAAGCAATACGCCATTAATTCCTTGCTGTAAAACAGCCATTTTTCCTCGAATGTGGCCTCGTATAAATCGATAAATCCAGCAATTGTAAAGGCGTAATCTTCTAAAAAACCATTGATAGTGGCCTTTTTGTTTTTGTAGGTGTGGAGTAAATTGCCCTCAGACTGCAGGAATGTTTGGCTGATAAACTCCGCCGTTTTGATGGCTTGCTCCAAATAGTGTTTGTTGCCCACCGCCTGGTAAGCTGCTACAATGCCGCTGAGCATGATGCCATTCCAAGAACACAAACATTTGTCGTCTAATCCA
This sequence comes from Flavobacterium sp., assembly GCA_017987725.1. Classification (GTDB taxonomy): domain Bacteria; phylum Bacteroidota; class Bacteroidia; order Flavobacteriales; family Flavobacteriaceae; genus Flavobacterium. The sequence continues at coordinate 10,551 of JAGNTC010000043.1, read as the reverse complement.
GGTTTACTGCGTTGCGCGCGATGTTGATAGAGGCTATTTTCCCAAGCTGTTTTTTTGCTTTCTAAATCAGCAACAGAAATACCCGTTTGCCCGGCAATTGATTCCAACGATTGGGTGCGAATAAGTACGTATTGGTCGTGTTCCCAATATCCAAATTCATTTACGTTAAACACTTTGCAAAACAAGGCATACTCGCTACCGAGCAGTTGCATTAGTTCGTTTTTTGTCCACACATAATAGGCGCCTTCTTCCATTTCATGCAGCGAATTCAAACTGTCGGCGTCCCAGGCACTGAAGATTCCGTTTTCTGCAGAGGTCCATTCAGTTTCAATAAATTGCATTGTTTTTTGAATGACTTCCAGGTATAGTGGATCTTTATTTTTTTTGTAAGCCTGTGCATATAATTGAAGCAGCTGTCCGTTGTCGTAGGCCATTTTTTCAAAGTGCGGGATATGCCATTTTGCATCTACGCTATATCGGGAAAACCCTCCGCCAATCACGTCAAAGACACCGCCATACCCCATTTTTGTTAAGGTCAATTGCACAAAATCAGCTAAGGCAGGATCTTGGGTGTGCGCAGCATACTGCAACAAAAATTGGTAATTGTTGGGCATCATGAATTTCGGCGATCGAGCCATTCCGCCAAAGTCATGGTCAAAACTTTTTTTCCATTTTTCGATCAATGGATCGAGTGTAGAAGTATCTTTAGGAAGCTTTGTGGGCAAATCCAATTCAATCAATTTGGCCATGCCCGTTTGCAATCGTTGGGCGTAGTCCGCAATTTTATCCGGCTGATTGCTGAATATTTCTTGCAGTTGGTGTAACGAGTCCATCCAGTCGCCTTTTCGAAAATAGGTGCCACCCCAAACGGGTCTGCCATCGGGTAGTGCAACAATATTCAACGGCCAACCGCCTTGTCCGGTCATGATTTGCAAGGCTTTCATGTAAATCGCGTCTAGATCAGGCCGTTCTTCCCGGTCAATTTTAATGCTTGTAAAGTGGGCATTCATGAGTTCGGCCACCGCTTTGTCTTCAAAACTTTCGTGCTCCATTACGTGGCACCAATGGCAGGCCGAATACCCAATACTGATGATGAGTAGTTTTTGATTGGCTTGAGCTAGCGCAAGTGTTTCGGGATTCCAGGCCTTCCAATACACCGGATTTGATGCGTGTTGCAATAAATACGGACTCGTTTCGTGGGCCAATAGATTCATGATTGGGCGAGAATTAGATATAGATCATGGTGATTTTCTTAGCCGTTGATGGCTTCAACTTTTATGTTTTCGTCTTTGAGCATGTCTTTGAGCATGTTTTCGATGCCGTTTTTTAGCGTAAAGGTCGATGACGGACAGCCGTTGCACGCGCCTTGTAAAATCACTTTTACTCTTTTCTCGGATTCGTCATAAGAATCAAACAAAATATTTCCACCGTCTGCCGCTACTGCAGGTTTTACGTATTCTTCCAAGATGTTGATGATTTGCTGCGAAGTCACGTCCAATTGGTCAAAGTGCTCAATTTTTTGTTTTTCTACTTTGGGTTGCAATTCAAGTTGGGTTTCATCTAAGATGGGCCCACCATTTTCTATGTATAGTTTAATAAACGAACGCAATTCTACGCTGATATCATTCCATTCGTAGCTGTCGTATTTGGAGATGGAAATGTAATTTTCATCAATAAAAAGTTCTTTCACATAGGGAAAAGTAAACAGTTCTTTGGCCAAAGGAGAGGCCTTGGTTTCGTCTATGTTTTTAAATTCTATAGCGGTTTTAGTCACCATTTTGTTTACCACAAACTTTAATGTGCCAGGGTTTGGTGTGGTTTCGCCGTAAACCGTTACTGCCGATTTTTTGCTTGGTAATTTTTCAACATCCAAAATGGCTCCTCCTTGATTTACAAACGACTCGATTTCTTCGGCTACGGCCTCTTGCACATCAGCCCATTCCACAATGCTGTAGCGTTCAATGGCCACAAAATTGCCTGAAATGTATACGGTTTTCACGAAGGGCAGGTAAAATAATTTTTGAGCGAGCGGGGAGGGACCTGCCTCGTCTATGTTTTTGAATTCGAAATTTTGATTTTGCGAGATAAAATCCGGAAATTCAAACTTAAGAATGGCAGGGTTTTGCGTGGAAATTACTTTTAAATGAAGCATTTGTGTTGATTTTTTTGCGAAATTAACAAAGTTATTTTCAGGAATAATTACATTTGAGAAATTATAATTTTATTTAACGTTTGCCTAACGCATGAAAAAATATATTTTACTAGGAGCCTTGTTATTCTTAAGTGTTGCTCAGGCCCAATTAATTGTAAACAATACCACATTTACGCCCATTCAATTGGTTCAAAATTCGTTGGTTGGACCGGGTGTTACGCCCTATAACATTATGTACAATGGAGTGCCAGGCACCGTCATTAGAGACCAGATTGCCAAATTTACAACCAACTTTAATCCCACCAATTTAGGTTTATCTTCCGGATTGCTTCTAGCTACGGGTAATGCCCAATTAGCCATCGGGCCAAACAACATGGGGACAAAATCTCAGCCCACTGCCACGCCCACTCAAGGGGACCCTGATTTGGCTTTGTTGTGTGGTCAAACCGTTCGAAATGTATCAATCGTAGAGTTTGACTTTGTGGCCACAGGAAACGAACTCAATTTTGATTATGTATTTGCATCCGAAGAATACCCCGAGTTTGCTAATTCTACTTTTAATGATACTTTTGGGTTCTTTTTGCGCGGACCAGGAATATCTGGCATTTATAGCGGAAATGCACAAAATATAGCCTTAATACCTACTTCAACCACTGTCCCCATCACCATTAACAATGTCAACAATGGAACGGCCAATGCAGGTCCATGTGAATATTGTAACTATTATGTTAATAATGGAACTGGATCAACTCCTGCAGCAAATCCTAGTATTCAATACGACGGCTTCACTACCCCATTGCGTGCCTTTGCTCCATTGCAATGCGGACAAGTGTACCACATTAAATTGGCGGTTGGTAACGTTACAGATAACTTATATGATTCGGCTGTTTTTCTTAAAAACTTTACCATCAATCCCTTAGAATTGGTAGTGACCGATTTATCTGGAACACCATCTATTCCACTTTGTTTTGGAACAATCAATTCAATTAATTCTGGTCTTCCTTCCACAGGAACCAACGTATACCAATGGAGTTTTGAAGGTGATCTATTGCCTGGCGAAACTTCTCCAAACTTTCCTGCGGTTCCCGCTAGCCCTCCCGTTGCGCTAACCCCAGGAACTTACACACTAAATGTGTATACACCAACAGGCTGTTTATTGGCAACCGATGACATTGAAATATCCTACCGTCCTGAAGCGCCTATCCAAGAACCACTGGATATCACCTTGTGTACGGCAGCCGCTCCGCCTTATTCTGTGGACATAGATCAGACCACTACTATTTTAGGGGCACTCGATCCAGATTTATATGAAGTTAGTTTTTACGATACCAATTTGTCAGATGCTATGGCCGGTGGAGTTACGGGATTAATACCGTTTGCAAACTGGGTCAACTACAACATTACGTCTGTGCCTACAACCATTTGGGCAACCGTTTTGGATCTAGTAACTGATTGTAAAACAGTTCGTCCTTTTGAAATTAATGTAACCCCAACGCCTTCGGGCACGATTTCTTTCCCACAATTGTCCTATTGTTCAGATGTGACCAATACGCCTATCACCACCAATGTTACACCAGGCGGAATCTACAGCGCTTCACCTCCAGGACTCACAATAGATCCGTTAACGGGGGCCATTAACCCGAGTACGAGTACACCCAACAACTATACCGTTCACTATGATTTAGCGGCTAGTGGAACTTGTCCGGCTTATTCAGCACCAACAATTCCGCTCACTGTTGCATTAATTCCAGCTCCCCCCACTATTACGGTAGTACAGCCCTCATGTACCGTGACTACAGGATCAATTACAGTAACAGCTCCTTTAGGAATTGATTTAGAATACAGTATGGATAATGGCGTAACTTACCAGTCAAGTCCAGTTTTTAATATTGTCCCCTCGGGTTATAACTATCAAATTTTGGTACGCAATACGACATCCAATTGTACTTCAGTAGCGTTGGCAGGTCTTATGAATCCTGTTTTGGGCGTGCCCTTGCCTGCTACAGCTAGCGTAACCGTTCAGCCAGATTGTGTCACTCCAACGGGTACCATTGTTGTTTCATCGCCTACAGGGGCAAACGTACAATACAGCATCAACGGCGGTACTTCGTACCAATCGAGTGCAACTTTTGCCGGATTGACTCCTAATGTTACTTACAACATTACCGTGCGTGATGTGAACACGGGCTGTCTCTCGGCCGCTACGCCCTACACGGTTAATCCGTTGCCAGCAAGTCCAGCAGCACCAGCGGGTAATATCACCCAACCCAACTGTTTTGTGCCTACTGCTACCATTGCTTTGACCTCGCCAATAGGCACTGATTTAGAATACAGTATCGATGGTGGTACGACCTTTTTACCATGGGTAAACTTCCCTTGGTTGACGCCCAATGCGACTTATTCGATTTCGGTACGGAACACCACCACTTCGTGTATATCACCTACTACGGTTTTTGTAGTGAATGCCATACCTGCCAATCCAACCGCGCCAGCAGGAACGTTAGTTCAGCCGACCTGTTCAGTTACAACAGGAAGTTATGTGATTACCTCACCACAAGGAACAGATTTACAATACAGCTTAGACGGCGGAACTACCTACCAAAGCGGATTGAGTTTTCCCACTTTGACCGCTAATACTTCGTATTCGCTCACGGCCTATAATTCGGTAACCGGTTGTACATCAGCTGCGACAACAGTAAATATCAATCCTATTTTGGCAGTTCCAGCATCAGCTACGGCTAGCACAACGGTTCAGCCCATTTGCACCGTCCCCACAGGAACGATTGTGGTTACTGCTCCCTTGGGTACTGATTTAGAATACAGTGCCAATGGTGGAACCACCTTTCAAGCGAGTACTACTTTTGCCGGATTGGCTCCCAATGCCAGTTATTCGATTGTGGTGCGCAACACGGTTTCGGGTTGTACTTCTGCACCCGTTTCTGTTTCGGTTGATCCCTTGCCAGCCGGACCAGCAGCTCCTATAGCGAGTGTAACCGTTCAGCCGGATTGTATTACGACAACTGGAACGATAGTAGTTTCATCGCCTACAGGCGTTAACTTTGAATACAGCATCAACGGCGGCACTTCGTACCAATCGAGTGCTACTTTTGCCGGATTGACTCCCAACACTACCTTCAATATTAGTGTGCGCGATGTGAATACGGGTTGTATTTCGGCAGCCACGTCTTACACGGTTAATGCCTTGCCAGTAAGTCCTTCAGCTCCGATTAGCGGAATCACTCAACCCACCTGTTTTGTACCTACTGCAACCATTGCCTTGACATCCCCTTTAGGCGCTTCTTTAGAATACAGTATAGACGGCGGCATAACTTATCAATCGGGTGTAACTTTTGCGGGCTTAGCACCCAATGCGACATATTCGATTTCGGTGCGCAACACCATAACTTCTTGTATATCTTCCGCTACGGCATTTGCTGTGAATGCCATTCCGGCCAATCCTTCAGCGCCAACAGGAACGTTAGTTCAGCCAACCTGTTCGGTTACAACAGGAAGTTATGTGATTACCTCACCACAAGGAACAGATATTCAATACAGCTTAGACGGCGGAGCTACTTACCAAAGTGGTTTGAGTTTACCTACTTTGGCCGCTAATACTTCCTATTCGCTCACGGCCTATAATTCGGTAACCGGTTGTACCTCTGCTGCGACAACAGTAAATATCAATCCTATTTTATCAGTTCCAGCATCAGCTACGGCCAGCACAACGGTTCAGCCCATTTGTACTGTTCCCACTGGAACTATAGCGGTTACGGCTCCGTTAGGTACTGATTTAGAATACAGTGCCAATGGTGGAACCACCTACCAAGCAAGTGCAACATTTGCTGGATTGGCGCCTAATGCCAGTTATTCGATTGTGGTACGCAACTCGGTTTCGGGTTGTACATCAGCACCCGTTTCGGTTTCAGTTGATCCACTGCCAGCCGGGCCAGCAGCTCCTACAGCGAGTGTAACTGTTCAACCGGATTGTATAACACCAACTGGAACGATAGTAGTTTCATCGCCTACAGGAACTAACTTTGAATACAGCATCAACGGCGGCACTTCGTATCAATCGAGTGCAACTTTTGCCGGATTGGCACCGAACACTACCTTCAACATAAGCGTGCGTGATGTGGTTACCCGCTGTATTTCAACCGCCACGGCAGTTTTAGTGAGTCCTATCCCAGCCAATCCTATGGCGCCATTGGGGTCTATTACACAACCAATTTGTGCAAACCCCACCGGAACAATTGTATTGAACTCGCCACTTGGAGCTACTTTTGAATACAGCATCGATGGAGGAACTACGTATCAATCGGGTGTAACTTTTGCGGGCTTAGCACCCAATGCGACTTATACGATTAGAGTGCGAAATACCCTAAGTGGTTGTGTTTCGTTGGGAAGTAATTTTGCAATTATACCAGCTCCAAATGTACCCGCCACACCTATGGCTTCAGCTAATGTGGCATGTGTAGGTGAATCAGTCTATTTTACTACACCAACAGTCCCCGGCGCAACTTACAGTTGGACGGGGCCTAACGGTTATACTTCTAGTTTTCAAAATCCAGTTATTCTCTCGGCTCAAATGAATGCGATAGGAACGTATCAGGTGGTTGTGGCTTTAACGCCTGATTGTCCGAGTTTGCCTGGTTCTGTAACGCTTTCTGTCAATCCGTTGCCCGTTGTGCAAATTACAGGAGGCGCAATCTGTGTAGATGGATCGGGTGCGGTGTTGAGTCCTTTGCAATTGGATACGACACTTTCAACAACAGATTTTACCTTTCAGTGGTTTACCATTGCCAATAACTCGGCCACACTAATTCCGGGTTCAGCGCCTACTTATTTGGCTTCCACTCCTGCAGAATATGGCGTGGTAGTGACAGATTTGATTTCGGGTTGCGTTTCTAATTTAGCGTCAGCCGAGGTAACCTTGATGCCAAAACCAGAATCGTTGGTATTGGAAACATCAGCCTATTTTTCTGATGCCCAAGTTATTTATGCCTACGTATTGCCTTTGGGTAATTATGAGTACCAACTGGACGGAGGAAATTTTCAGTCTTCGAATGTGTTTGGAGGGGTCTCAACAGGCACGCATACCGTTACTGTTCGTGACTTGAATCAATGTGGTGAATTATCCGAAACAGTTGAATTGCTTGATTTCCCAAGATTTTTTACACCCAACGGCGACACCTACAACGACACCTGGAATATTTTCGAATTGCGTAATCAAGCTAATGCAAAAATTTATATCTTTGACCGTCTCGGAAAATTGTTAAAACAACTGAGTCCTGCTGACTCAGGATGGGATGGAACCTTCAACAACAAAGACCTTCCAGCGAGTGATTATTGGTTTGTAGTGTATTACAAAGAGAAGAACGAAGATAAAATATTTAAGTCCCATTTTGCTTTAAAACGTTAGTTATGAATTTCAAAAAAATACTTGCTTTAGCCGTTTTGCTTGTTAGTCAATTTTCAGTTGCGCAAGAAGGTGTTGCCGTATATTCAGATTATTTGTCAGATAATTATTATTTGCTTCACCCGTCAATGGCTGGAGCATCTAGTTGTAATAAATTAAGAGCTACAGCACGTCAACAATGGTTTGGTGTGGCAAATGCTCCAGCCATGCAAACCTTGAGTTACAATGGAAAAATTGGTGAACAATCGGGAGCGGGAGTTATTCTATACAACGACAGAAATGGATATCATTCCCAAAAAGGATTTAAAGTGACCTATGCGCACCACATTATGTTTTCTAGAGACCGTGTTGATTTGAATCAATTGTCCTTTGGTATGAGTGGGGGATTGGTGCAAAGTGTTTTAGACGAAACGGAATTTTTAGGTCCTTTTGATTATGATCCATTAGTTGCCGGAACAATTCAAAGAGATTCATACTTCAATGTAGATGTAGGTTTGTCATACAATTACTTGGATTTCTATTTTCATGCCACGGTAAAAAACGCAATAGAAACTAGACGTTCTTTGTATACTGAAATTGAAAACGACAACATCCGTAAAATCATCTTCAATGCGGGTTATACCTTTGGGCAAGAAGATGGTCTACTTTGGGAGCCATCAGCCATGTTACAAATGGTAGAACAAACGAAAGAAAAGGCGCTAGACTTAAACCTAAAAATGTACAAGTCTATGGAGTTTGGCAAAGTATGGGGAGGATTATCCTATCGTCAAAGTTTAGATGGCGCCGAGTATGTGGACAACGGCAGTGTAAAGGCGCAAAAATTACAAATGGTGACTCCCATTGTTGGGGTTAATTTCCAAGATTATATGTTGTCGTATACCTATTCTCGTTTAATGGGAGCGGTTAATTTTGACAACGGTGGTTTTCACCAAATTACTTTAGGTTTGAATTTATTTTGCAAGCCAGAACGTTACCACTGTAACTGTCCGGCCATTAACTAATAAAACTCAGGTCCCGATTTATTCGGGACTTTTTTTGGTATGATCATCAAGCAAGTACGGGGCAAAGCGCCTCAAATTCCAGAAGATTGTTATGTGGCCGAAAACGCGACCATAGTGGGTGATGTGCAATTTGGCACGCACTGTAGTGTGTGGTTTAATGCTGTAATTCGCGGCGATGTGAATCAAATTACAATTGGAAACAAAGTAAATATTCAAGACGGGGCAGTGATCCATTGCACCTATTTAAAACACGCCACACACATTGGCAATAATGTGTCTATTGGCCACAATGCTATTGTGCATGGATGTGTGATTCACGACAATGTACTCATCGGCATGGGTGCGATTGTAATGGACGGTTGTGTGATAGAATCCAATGCGATTGTAGCTGCTGGATCTGTGGTGACTCAAAATACTATAGTCGAGTCCGGAACCATCTATGCCGGCATTCCTGCCAAAAAAGTAAAAGACCTTGATGTCTCAGATTTTGCCGGGGAAATTGAGCGTATTTCTACCAATTACGTGATGTATGCCAGCTGGTTCAAAGACGAAGCGTAATTTAAAATTTCAGCTCCTTTACGGTATACTTATGTTCTAGGATTTCATCCAGTACAGCTAGATTAATGTTGGTGTAAAAAACCTGTGAAGATGTATCACTGTTGTGAAGCCCAACTTTTTCTTTCAAAACGGCTAGCGTTTGTCTTGCCACTGCTTCACCTGAGTCAATGATTTGAATGTGTGGCGGAAGTATTTTTTTGATGGCGGGAATCAGATAGGGGTAGTGGCTGCATCCCAATACCAAATAATCAATATTGGCTACTATCATGGGCTCTAAATAGCTTTTGAGTTTGTTTTGTATTTCTGCCGAATCCAGTTGTCCATTTTCGATTAATTCTACCAAACCATGTCCAATCTGTTCCAAGATGGTGGTGTTGGCATATACTTCAAGCGACTTGTTGAATAATTCACTACTCAGGGTGCCTTTGGTGGCCAAGATCCCAATAGTTTGTGTTTTTGAGGACAAAGCCGCCGGTTTAATTGCCGGTTCTATACCAATAAAGGGCACATCATAAAGGGCACGCAATTCTTTGATGGCATTGGTCGTGGCCGTATTGCAGGCAACCACAATGAGTTTGCAGCCTTTGCTCAACAGCAGTTCGGTATTTTTTTTGCACAAATCCAGTATTTCAGCCTTCGATTTTTCGCCGTAGGGAGCATTGGCGCTGTCTGCCAAATAGATGGTCGATTCATTGGGAAGCAAGGTGTGGATTGCGCTCCAAATAGAGGTGCCACCTATGCCTGAATCAAATAGTCCTATGGGTTGGTTGTTGTGCATGTTTCAAAAGTAAAAAAAATCGGCTCATTATGAGTTACTTTCACAATGAGCCGAAGAATAGAAAAACGGATCAATTAAAATCCTAGATCTTTTTTTACATCAGCTGTTACGTTAGGACCATCAGCCAATAACAATCCTTCTGAGTTTAAAACATATTGGAATCCTTTTGCTTTACCCACTTTTTGGATAGAAGCTTTTACTTTATCCATAATAGGTTTTACAATATCTGATTCTTTTTGTTGCAATTCTTTTTGTGCATTGTCTCTGTAATCCACAATTCTTTTTTGCATGTCTTGTACTTCTTTCGAACGGGTTTCGTTTACCGCATCGGTAACAGTAGCGGCTTCTTGCTCGTATTTTTTTAATTTATTTTGGTATTCCTCAACCATGGTTTTGTATTCAGTATCATAGGTTGCGCTTAATTTTTCCAATTGTTTTTGTGCGTCAAGCATAGCTGGCATTTTTGATACAATTTCGCTCACATCAACATGGGCAATTTTTGCCGCTTGAGCCTGAACTGTTCCAAGGCAACTTACATATACAAGTGCAACTACTACTAAAGTTTTAATCTGTTTCATCGTGTTTAAATATTTATTAATTAGTGGTTTTAATTTGGTTTGGTATTTGCCTCTTTGGCTTTTCGTGC
>JAGNTC010000042.1 GCA_017987725.1 Flavobacterium sp. | reverse complement strand
CCTTCGGAGGCATAAAAAACACCCGTTGGTAAGCGATACAAATTGGATTTGTCTGCCTTTTGAAATTTTTCTCTGCTGCCATAAAACCACCAAGAAGTATTGAAAAATAATCGTTTGGCCTGCCATGGCTTGTATACGTTAAGTTGATCGGGATATACGGTAGTGAGGTGGCTTATATCAAAACCTTCTTCACTAAGCATCGCCGAGGCCGTATGATGTCCATGGGTACTGCCAGGTGTCCGCGCATCAAAACGGTTGATGATGATGTCGGGTTGAAATTTACGAATGGCCAATACAAGGTCATGCAATACAGCGTCTTTGTCCCAAATTTGCAGCGTTTCGGTTGGGTTTTTGGAATAACCAAAATCATTTGCACGCGTAAAATATTGACATCCGCCGTCTATTTTTCGTGCTTCAATCAACTCTTGGGTGCGGATAACTCCCAGTTGCTCGCGCAATTCGGGACCAATTAAGTTTTGACCACCATCGCCACGGGTTAGCGACAGATAAGCAGTTTGCGCCAATTGTTCATTAGCCATATACGAAATCAGTCGTGTATTTTCGTCGTCAGGATGCGCTGCAACATACAACACAGAACCTAAAAAATTGAGTTTTCTAAGTTGTTTATAGAGTTGAACAGCAGTCGGTTTGCTGGGCGCTTGTGCGAAAGATAAACTTAGGTTTATAAGAAATAGAACAACTACAAAAAGAATACGCTTTTGCATGATTTGAATTTAGCAATAGCTTCAAAAATAGTAATTATATAGTTGTAATTATACTGCTCTTACTTTTTTATAGAGCTTCGTGCCAAAGGCAATTAGAAGGAGTGTTAACATAAGGAATAGTTTAGGTAGATTTGGGTTGTGTAAACCTAAACCAAACTCAGGTAAATATCGATTAAAAGACTAATAAAATCGATGAAGTGTAATATTTTAAAAATATTATATTATTTTTCTTATAAAATTAAATTGATTTGCTGCAAACAGAAATGCCTTTTTGAAGTAATAAATTATTGGGATAGGTAATTTTTTCTCCCTCCACGGTAACTAATAAAACATGAAACGCATTGATGTCTTCAATTTCAGCTTCAATGGGAAAATCTTTGTCATGAATTTTAATCGTGTCCCCAATACGAAAAGGAAAAAAGAAAAATAATATTACACCAGCTGTGATGTTACTGAGTATGGACCAAGTGGCAAACATGGCAACACCCACCACTGTGGTTATGGATGAAATGGTTAGGAAAATGGCTTTTTTATCTACACCCCAAATGATCACTAAAGCCATTAGTGCTAAAATACTCAACAGAATGTGTAAATATTTAATAACCAGATTGGCTCTTTTTTCGATGATTTGACTTGATTTGGCATACCGTTTTACCAACTTGGCCACAATGACGCGACATACAAGCACGATTAACAACACGATTGCACTGGCAATCCATTCTTTGGTAAGATTAGTGTACATGAGTAGTTGTGGTAAAATGTTCAACAATATAGCGGTATACTTTTTCTACTGGCAATCCCATCACGTTGGTATACGATCCAACAATACCTTGTACACCCACCAGGCCAATCCAATCCTGAATACCATAGCTGCCAGCTTTGTCAAAAGGTTTAAAATGGGCAATGTAATGGTTGATTTCGGATTCGGTTAAGGGACCAAAACTAACTGCCGTCACGTCATTGAGGGTGTGTTGTCCTGCTAAAGTAGTAAAGGTTACTGAAGTAATTACTTCGTGAGTGGCATTGGCCAATGACAACAACATGTCAACGGCTTCTTCTACCGAATTGGGTTTGCCTATGGCTTTCCCTTCATGCCAAACCAAGGTATCGCTGGTAATGAGCACGTCGTTTTCTTGAAGTGTAGACAAAAAGGGTTTGCTTTTGTGTTCGGCTAAATAATCGGTGATTTGGGTATGCTGTAACGATGGGGGAAATACTTCTTCAATGGGTTTTGTTTCAATAACCACATCCAATTGCATGTCCTTAAAAAATTGTTGCCGACGAGGAGAACCCGAAGCCAATATAAATCGAAAAGGTTTTGTGCGTGAGTTAAGCATGTAAATAATAAATGTTAAACGAAACCACTGCTATGGACAGTATACCTATTAATGTAATGACTTTTAAAACCGTACTGAGGTGCTTGAAATCTGCTTTTTCACGTGCCGAAAACAACTTAATGCTGCAGTAAACCAAGGGGGCAACAATACCAAAAAGCATATAGATTGCAGTAGGATACAAATCAAACGCAACAAAATACCGGTTGGTATAGTAGACCAAAACAAATACCGGAATCCAACTCAACACAAAAATCACTTGGGTTGCTCGTTGTAATCCCAACACGATCGGCAAGGTTTGTTTGCCTTGCATTTGATCGCCTTCTACATCTTCTAAATCTTTAACCAATTCGCGTAACAAGCTCAATATAAAAGCAAATAATGCGTAGTCAACCAAAATTGAAAACAGGTTTGACATTACTTGTTGGTTGCCGTCATAGGTTGCCGGAAATACATCAAAAAAACCTATGATTAGCACACTAAATCCCAATAGGCCCGCAATGACCAGATTCCCTAACATTAAAATTTGCTTTAAGGTAGTGGCGTAAAAGTAGAGTAGGGCAGCAACTAAGATAAAAAGCGCTACAAATCCTGGGCGTTCTATTACATTGGCCAAATAAAATCCAATGCCTACACCTGTGCAATTCAATGCTACATATAAATTGTAGGCTTTCGCTTCGGAAATTTGGTGTCCGATCAGTTTTTTATGGGGTCGATTGACTGCATCCGTTTCTTGGTCAAAAATATCGTTTATCACATAGCCGGCTGCGGCAATTAGTATAGTAGCCAATACCAATAAGGCATATTGCCAGTGGGCTAAGGCTAAATAAACCGCTTGTATTTTTAAAAAGCCATAGCGCACAATGACTTGCATCAAGGCCAATAAAAGTAAATTTTGGTAACGAATGAGTTGCAGGTATTTTTTCATTAGGCTTGTATTAATCGTGTTGTCCGTTGTAATACGAATGCCATTTGCCTTGAACCCGCATTACTTGCTCAATCAAATCGCGTACGGCACCTTTTCCACCAAGTTTATGTGAAACGTAGTGACTAATGCCTTTGATTTCAGGACTGGCATCTTGCGGACAACTGGGTAAACCCACCAATTGCATCACATGAAAATCTGGGATATCGTCACCCATATAGGCCACATTTTTTGGATCAACTTGATAATCAAAACAATACTCCTTGAATGTTTGTACCTTGTCTGGCACACCCAAGTGAATGTCGGTGATGCCCAAATTGCGCAAGCGAATGCGCACTCCCTCGTTACTTCCACCCGAAATAACACAGATGCGGTAACCCGATTCTAAGGCAGCTTTCATCGCAAAACCGTCACGAATATGCATTTCGCGCAACATTTCTCCGTTAGGAGTGACGTGTACTGTTCCGTCGGTTAATACCCCATCGACATCGAGAACAAAAGTGTCAATGTGGTTCATGGTTTCTTTGTAGTTCATATATTTTCCTTTCTTATTTTGTTGTGCTTGCGCGTTGAATAGAATCAGTGAGTAACTGGTAAACCGCTTTATGATTGGGTTGCGTCAACAAATCCAAATGCGCTTGAATTGTTTTTTGATCGTGACGAATGGCGGGTCCTGTTTGACCTAAACGTGGCGAGAGGTGTTTTATTTTCTCGGCGGTTTCGGCTATGAGTGGCTGTAAAATGGCAAAGGGAACCTGGTGTTCTTCACAAATTTCTTCGCCGATGTGGTACAAATGATTGACGAAATTATTGACCATGACCGCAGCCACATGCAAGGCTTTTCGTTGTTCCGAATTGATCGTGTAGCAATTGGGTGAAATGCAACTGGCCAAGTCAGCAAGCAGTTGGTGATCGGAGGTGTTTTCCCATTCGAGGCAGACGGGCACATGCGAGTAATCTACCGAGCGGCTTTTGGAAAACGTTTGCAAGGGATAAAAGACGGCACGTCGATTTTTGGCATCAAGGGTATCAAGGGCCACACTGCCCGAGGTGTGCGCTACTAATTGATTACTAAAAGGCAATTTGGACGAGAGTTCGTGCAAGGCCCCATCAGACACTGCTAGAATATATATATCAGCTTGTTCAATGCGCTCCCAGTTGTCTGTAATTCGATCGGAAGCGATAGACAATTCAGCTTTCTTTTTGTCACGCACCACCACCTGAATTACATCCACTTTCCCCGATTGTTGAAAGGCAATGATGAGGTGTTGAGCCACATTTCCAGAGCCAAAAAGGACTACTTTTATCATGCCGCTAAATTATTGAAAATTTATCTAAGTCGTCCGTTTAATTCGATGAAAACGAATTGAAATACTATGTTAAATTAGCGAATTAAATCCAATTTTTATTCCTGTTTTCGCTACTTTTGCCGCACTTTACAAGCGCTTTACACTGTTGATTATGATGCAAAAAAAGTTACTCTCCGCCCTTTTTTCTACCCGTTTGATGGCCATCTTGTTTTTGGTATACGCCATTGCCATGGCTGCGGGTACATTTATTGAAAGCTATTACAACACCGATACGGCTAGAATTTGGATCTACAACTCGATTTGGTTTGAGGCTATACATCTGTTGTTTTTGATTAATTTTTTTGGAAACATTAAAAAGTACAATCTCCTTAAAAGAGAAAAATGGGCTACGCTTTTGCTGCATCTTTCCTTTATTTTTATCCTCATTGGTGCCGGAATTACCCGTTACATTAGTTTTGAAGGGGTAATGCCTATTCGAGAAGGAGAATCATCCGCGCAAATTTTTTCAGAAAAAACACAACTCACCCTTTTTGTGGATGGCGAGTACAAAGGCGCGATGAAACGCAGGATATTTGAAAAAACCGTCTTGTTGTCCCCGGCCGCTTCTTCTGATTTTTCTCTATCTAATTCCTTTGCTGATATCCCATTTACCGTGCGTTGCAAAGCATACATCATGGGCGCAACAGAATCGGTGAAGCGCAATTCAAAGGGGAAACTCTACCTAAAAATGGTCGAATCGAGTGGGGGATCACGGCATGAACATTATTTGCAAGAGGGAGAAATCCAAGACATACACAACACCTTGTTTGTGTTAAATAAGTACACCAAAGGCGCAATCAACATTACAGTAAAAGGAGATACGGTTACTCTAGATTCTCCATTTGACGGACAGTTCATGCGCATGGCCGATAAAATGCAAGGCAGTGTGCTTAAAAACACAGAACAACCTCTGATGTTTCGTTCCTTGTACAACATGGGTGGAGCCCAATTTGTATTTCCAGACCAACCCATCCGCGGAGACAAAACCTGGATTCCCAAAATCGATTACAAAGCCAAAACCCATGAAGATGCGTTGGTGCTTTCGGTTGAATCTCAAGGCCAAACCCAAGAAATTACGGTGTTGGGATCCAAAGGAAAAGAGGGAATTCCTGTAAATGTAAAATTGGGAAAACTTGATTTTACATTGGCCTATGGAAGTAAAGTATACACCACGCCCTTTCAGGTTCAGCTCATTGATTTTAAAGCACTTAAATACCCGGGAACTGAAAAGAGTTATTCTGCTTTTCAAAGTGACGTAAAAGTCATTGACGGAAAACACAAAGAAAACCACGAAATCTTTATGAACCATGTACTCGATTACAAAGGCTATCGTTTTTTTCAGTCCTCCTTTGATCCAGACGAAAAAGGAACGATACTATCTGTAAACCACGACTTTTGGGGAACCTTGGTAACCTATATTGGGTATTTTATGTTGTTTTTTGCGATGATGGCCATTTTGTTTGACAAAAACACGCGCTTTGCCGATGTGAAACGCAAGTTGGAACAAGTGAAATCTAAAAAAAGTAAATTAATTGCGGTACTGTTCTTGTTTTTGAGCTGCTCGACTTTTGCTCAAATGCACCAAGGCGTCATGCCTTCTCAAAAACAAATTGATTCGGTCTTAACCACTTATAAAGTGACCGAAGCCCATGCGGCTCAGTTTGGACGTTTGGTTATTCAAGATGAGGGAGGGAGAATGAAGCCTGTGAACACTTTTTCGTCTGAATTGTTGCGCAAAGTAAGCAAAAGCGACACCTATGGAAGCATGAATGCCGATCAGGTGTTTTTGTCCATGATTCAGTTCCCACGGGTATGGTTTGAGGTTCCGTTGATTTACCTAAAAAGAGGCAACGACAGCATCCGAAAAATCATTGGAATCGAAAAAACAGATAAGTATGCGCCCTTTATCAAATTTTTTGATCAAAAAGGAAATTACAAATTGTCTCCTTATTTAGATGAGGCCTATAAAGCCGCTGTTCCCAATCAGTTTCAGAAAGATTTTATTGAAACCGACAAAAAAGTAAACCTGTTGAATGCCGCTTTGAGTGGCAGTATATTGCGCATTTTCCCGGTTCCCAATGACGCCAACAACAAATGGATTTCCTATTTGGAAATTGACCAATCCAATATCAAAGGGATGGATTCAACTTTTACCAAAAATGTGCTCCCGTTGTATTTAAACACCTTAGATTCTGCACATGTAAAAAAAGACTATACCAATGCCAATTTCTACTTACAAAGTATGGAAAACTACCAAAAGAAATACGGCAGTGCTGTGCGTCCGTCGGAAGATAAAATCAAGGCTGAAATCACTTACAACCAATACGATGTATTCAAAAAACTCTTTTATTGGTATATGTTGTCTGGGGTATTGATGTTGGTGGTTACCATTCTACAAATCTTCTTTGAAAATAAATTTTTACGCTTACTAAACAATGTCTTTCATGCGGCAATTGCCTTGTTTTTTGTATTGCATACCGCTGGTTTGGCTGCGCGTTGGTACATTTCGGGACATGCACCTTGGAGTGATGCCTACGAAAGTATGATTTATGTGGCTTGGGCCACGATGTTTTTTACACTGGCCTTTGACCGAAAATCCAAGCTTACCGTTGCATCGGGTACTTTTGTCGCATCGATGATTTTGTTGATCGCGCATTGGAATTGGATGGATCCGTCTATTGCCAATCTTCAACCGGTCTTGAATTCCTATTGGCTCATGATTCACGTGGCTGTAATTGTGGCGAGTTATGGACCTTTTGCTTTGGCTATGGTGTTGGGAATTGTAGCCCTGTTTTTGATGATTTTCACCACCGAAAAAAACAAGGAAAAAATGAATCTCAATATTCAAGAGATCACCTATATCAATGAGTTGGCTTTGACCATTGGCTTGGTGATGCTCACCATTGGAAACTTTTTGGGTGGTCAATGGGCCAACGAAAGCTGGGGACGTTACTGGGGCTGGGACCCGAAAGAGACTTGGGCGCTCATTAGCATTATGTTGTATGCTTTTGTTATTCACGCTCGCTTTGTTCCAGCTTTACGAGGAAAATGGGTGTACAATTTAATGAGTGTGCTTGCTTTTTATTCCATATTAATGACCTATTTCGGGGTGAATTTTTACCTCACAGGTCTGCATTCATACGCCAGTGGTGACAAAGTTGTCACACCCGATTTTGTCTATTATTCGCTTGCATTTGTTTTTATATTATCCATTTTATCCTATCGGGGATACAAAAAACACCTAAAAAAATAATGAAAAATTTACTCTGTATTGCTTTGCTTTTTACTGGAATTTCATTTGCCAGTGCACAGTCTATTCCTTCTTCAATCTATGGATTTACGGTTGAAGACATCCAAGGAAAGTCCTTTAATTTTGCCCAACTGAAAGGCAAAAAAATAATGATTGTAAATACCGCTTCTGAATGTGGATACACGCCGCAGTACAAGGAGTTACAAGAATTGTATACAGCCTATAAAAATCAAAACTTTGTGATTATTGGTTTTCCAGCCAATGATTTCTTTTCCCAAGAACCGGGAAACAACACCGCCATCGCCGCCTTCTGTAAGAAAAATTATGGAGTATCGTTCCCCATGATGGCTAAAATAACCGTAAAAGGAAAAAAAATGCATCCGTTGTATCAATATCTTACGCAAAAGAAATACAATGGCGTAAAGGATTCCTCGGTGAAATGGAATTTCCAAAAGTACTTGATTGGTGAAAACGGGGTGCTTGAAAAAGTAATACCATCGGCTGTTTCGCCCACGGCGCCAGAAATTATTTCTTGGATTAAAAAGTAAGGTTTACAACTGACGTTGCATGAAGCAAAGGTCTAGCCATTGTTCAAATTTGTAGCCCACCTCTTTTAGATGGCCTACTATTTCAAAGCCCATTTTTTGGTGAAAGGCAATGCTATCCGTGTTTTTCGCGTCTATGCCACCCACCATGATATGGTAACCTTCCAATTTGGCCTGTTCGATTAATTTTGAAAGAAGGGATTTGCCTATGCCTTTTCCTTGGTAATCTTGATTCACATACACCGAATGTTCGATGGTATATTGGTATCCGATTTTTTCGCGGAATATTCCATAGGTAGCATAGCCCAAAACTAGTTCATCTTGCTCAGCTACCCAAACAGGGAAATTATGCAGTTGTTTGGCTTTAAACCAAGCGATTTGTTCTGAAAGGGTTTGAGCCTCATAATGATAATTGGCCGTGGAAGTAGCAATGGTATAGTTGACAATCGCTAGGATTTGAGGAACATCTTGAATTGTAGCGGGACGAAGTGTAAATGACATAGCTAAATTTAATTGCCCCAAATATAAATAAGATTCTAGGCTAATCGTGCACAAACTAACAAATGGAATAGTAAATTTGTGGCGCTTTGCAAGAAGCCAATAGTGTAACACTCATGATGTATCCCAAAATTCCTTTAGCGCAAAGTATACTGCAATTGTTTGCGGCCAAAGGAGTCACACACATTGTATTGTCACCCGGATCGCGCAATGCACCACTCACGCTTGGTTTTGCCTCCAATCCGTTGTTTCAATGTTACAGTATCGCAGATGAGCGTTGCGCTGCTTTTTTTGCACTAGGCATCGCCCAACAAACACAAAAACCAGTTGCCGTGGTTTGCACCTCGGGCTCGGCTTTACTCAATTACTATCCGGCATTTGCTGAAGCATTTTATAGCCAAATTCCTTTGATTGTGGTCTCCGCCGATCGGCCAATCGATAAAATTGACATAGGCGACGGACAAACCATTCGACAAGCCGATGTCTTTGCCAATCATTCGGGCTTTAATGCGAATTTGACTGAGGAACAGTCACCCGAAAATGACTGTAAAATCTGTGAGGCCATTGATACAGCTATTCTTAAAAAATGCCCTGTGCATATCAATGTGCCCTTTGAGGAACCTTTGTACGAAACCGTTTCGGATTATACCATTAAAGCACAGCTGAGCGAGTTAGCGGTAGATAGAACCGAGGAAGTTGTAGATTGGTCAATTGTTTTTAGCCAATGGCAAAATTACTCCAAGAAATTGATCTTGATTGGAACCAATCCCCCACATTCAATTTCGCCTCAAGTCATTGAGAATTGGGCCAATGATCCCTCCATTTTGGTGTTTTGCGAAAGCACTTCAAACGTGCATCACCCCAGTTTTATTAGTTCGATTGATACCTTAATTACCGCGTTTAAAGAAATTGATTTTGAGGAATTTAAACCTGAATTATTGATCACAATTGGCGGCATGATTGTATCTAAAAGGATAAAAGCATTTTTACGTAAATATACTGCTCAGGCACATTGGCACATTGATCCCTTGCGGGCCTATGATACCTTTGGGTATTTGACCCAACATATCAAACTGTTGCCTAATGAATTTTTCACACCATTAATCACCTCAAGCACTTCCAGTAATTACAAACAACAGGCTGTGCAATTGAAAGCCTATCGTGCAACCAAGCAAACGCAATTTATGGCACAATTGCCTTTTTGTGATTTAACCGTATTTAATCATGTTTTACCCCATATCCCCAATGGTTGGCAGTTGCATCTCAGCAACAGTTCCGCAATTCGGTATGCCCAATTGGTGCCCAACAACCCAAACGTATCCGTATTTTGTAATCGTGGAACGAGTGGCATAGATGGCAGCACATCAACCGCAATAGGAGCGGCGGTCGGCAGTAAATTGCCCACTTTATTAATTACGGGCGACATTAGCTTTTTCTATGACAGCAATGCCTTGTGGAACGACTATATTCCGAAGAATTTTAAAATTATTTTACTCAATAATGGGGGAGGAGGCATCTTTCGCATCTTGCCAGGGCATCAAGAAAACGACTTGTTTCACACCTATTTTGAAACGGCACATTGTTATACAGCCAAGCATTTGGCGGCCATGTATGGATTTGACTACCTTACAGCCAGTTCAAACGAAAGTTTGGCTCAAGCCTATACCCAATTGTGGCAATACAATGACAAACCGGTACTCTTGGAAGTATTTACGCCAACTTTAGCCAACGATGGGTTTTTGAACGACTATTTTTCTGCCATTCAATAACAATAAAACAAGAACTTATGATTGCCATTGGACAATACAACACCTTAACGGTACTTCGCGACACAAAAGTGGGACTTTTTTTAGGAGAAACTCCGGATGACGAGGGCATCTTACTTCCCAATAAGTACGTGCCTAACGACATCAAAATTGGGGATTCACTTGTTGTTTTTGTGTACTTGGATCACGAAGAGCGTCCGGTAGCTACAACCTTGGAACCCTATGTTTTACTCAATGAATTTGCTCTGTTGCGAGTGAATTTCGTCAATCAAGTGGGTGCTTTTTTAGATTGGGGATTGGAAAAAGATTTGTTTGTACCCTTTGCCGCTCAAGCGCGTCCAATGGAAAAAGGCAAACGCTATTTGGTCTATATGTTTATGGATCCCAAATCCAATCGATTAGTGGCCTCAAGTAAAACCAACCAGTTTTTGTCCAACGAGGAATTGACCGTTCGGGTGGGTGACGAAGTGGATTTGATTGTTTCGCACATTACCGATATTGGCATCAATGTCATCATCAACGAACAACACAAAGGTCTATTGTACAAAGACGAAGTCTATGACGACGCCATTCGCACTGGCGATCGCTTGCGTGGGTTCATCAAAACCATTCGTCCGGATCAAAAAATCGATGTGTCTTTGCAAGCCTTTGGGTATCAAAAAGTAGAACCCAATGCCCAATACATTTTGGATGAACTCAAAGCCAGCCGTGGATTTTTGCGCTTACACGACAACAGCCATCCCGAAGACATCAAATCGGTTTTGAAAATGAGTAAGAAAACTTTTAAAAAAGCCATCGGCGCCTTGTACAAAGACAAGTTGATTGAGATTAAGGAGGATGGGATTTATTTGGTTTAGAGGTCCAGTTGTCGGTTGTCAGTTCTCGGTTAACTTTTTTAGGACTGTCTTTCATCTCTCAGTCTCTCATTTCCAAGTCTTAATAACCTATTTAACTACTACAATTTCCGGATTTAATTCCAATAATGCAGCGATGAATTTTTCCTTTTTTTGAGGAGAAACATAGACTTCATTGCGGCTGTCGTAGGTGATGATGAATCCTTTGGTGTCGAGTGCAGGCTTCATGGTTACGGGTACATGCATGCCAGCATAGTATTCAATTTTATCAATTTTTTGTATATCAATTCGGCCGCGAAAGGGACCTGAACGGTAAAACAAAAAACCATCTCGGATTACGTAACGTGTATCAAACAAGATCCAAACAATTACAAAAATGATTATCGAAATCATGATCAAATGAATGGAACTAGTTCGTTCGTTTTTAATGTCAATGAAAAGCAAAAAACCCATAAAAACAACCAAAGCCCATAGGATGGCAACCGTTGCGATGTTTTTTGTCGAGAAAAAGTGTTTCATGGTAGATTTTATGATTGTATTTAGACATTCTTCTTTTGAAAGAAAGTATATTTGATTCCTAAATTTCAGACAAATATAATTACTAATGACCAAATTGAAATTTTTATTTTCAGTAGTTGGTATGTTGCTTGCCCCAATATCCCTTTTTGCTTTTTCATTCACCGTTACCTCCACACCAGAGAATTGTGCTGGAAATGCTACGCTTACTTTTTCTGCTAGCTCAGTCGATCCTGCTGGTACAATTGAGTATTTTGTTTATAAATTACCTGATACCGTAGTCCCATATGCTACTGTTACTTCCTCTTTATTGAGTGGGTTGACCGGTGGCGATTACCTCATTATTGCCAAAGAAACGGTCAACAATGTAGTCACTTCACAGCAGCAACAAAACGCGACGATTACTTCGTCGGTGCAACCCTTGCAATTTACCGTAAACAGTCTTAATCAAACCTGCGCGACTACGAGCACCATTACGGTAAATGTAAGTTCCGGAACGGCAGCTACCTACGAGATATTTTTTGGACCAGTTTTGTTTCCGGTACAAACCTCCAACACCTTTTCGAACTTACCAGTTGGCGTATACCGAATTCGAGTTTTTGACGCCTGCGGGATTGGTGTGGTGAGTACGTTTAATGTGTTGCTCAATCCAACTGGATTGTCCATTACAAATCCTACATTTTCAAGCACGCTGCCGCCTTCCTGCAACACTACCGTGGCTACGCAAATCATAACACCCAATCCAGGAACGGTTATTTCTTATCCACTTACACTTCAATATACCATTCATCCGCCGGGTGGTGCGCCAGATATCATTTACAATCAGATAATTTCTTCCGGAAACGCCACAAGTTTATCAATTTCTCAAATTATTCCTACTTACACCAATCAAAATTACAATTACGATTTGTTAATTACGGATGCTTGTAATGCCGCGGTTAGCACCAATTTCTTGTCAGATCAAACCATTGATTTAACAGCAAGTGCAATTAATCTATCCTGTAACAATAATTACATTCGTTTGAATGTAGCTAATTTCACACCTCCTTATACGCTTAACTTTACGTCGGCACCAGCTGGGTTCAATCCGATTGTATTTAATCCTTCGTATCCGACTTTTTCTGCGAATACCATTGAATTTGGGAACAATACCCAATTTGTACCACTCGGAGTGTACGCAATTTCTTTAGTTGATGCCTGTGGCAATTCGGCTACAGCTACTCTAACCATTGATTTGTTAGTGGGTGATGTGTTGTCTGCTGGAATCAATAACGGATGCACGACCAATTCAGGCCAAATCATACTCAGTGTCCCTTTGTTTAAAGCAGATTCAGTAATCATAACAGCTGCTCCAGCTAGTTATCCATTTCCATTGCCTCACGATGTATCTGTACTTATAAACACGGCTGGATTTTTGGTCATCACTCCTGTGCCTATGGGGAATTATACGTTAGATGTAACCGATACTTGTGGTACTGTTTATCCTCCAGAAAATGTTACGGTTCCTCCATACGTTGACCAGGGTTTAGACTATGATCAACGACCCGGTTGTGCCTTGGGATTTGGTTCTGTGCATTTGTTTAGTAAAAACGCAAAATTGACTGCCGTAACCATTACAGCCGCGCCTGCCGCATTTTTATTCCCTTTGCCTTATGTGTCTACCGCTAACATTATAGCTGATGGCAATTGGTACATGGCCGATTTACCCGCTGGCAGTTATACCTTTCTTTGTGTTGACGAATGCGGTTTTAACAATACCATTACTTTAACCGTAAACGGCTATGCCATTACACAAAATACCTATACCCTTCAATCCAATTGCGGCACCTTTGATTTGACACTAAATTTTGCAAGTAATGGAAACACCAATCAAAAATTTTGGTTACAAAAATTAATTGATCCCGTTTTGGGCGTGTGGGGTAATCCAATGACGAATGTTCCCTACGTTTCAGGCACAGCACCAGATGCCACTGATTCCTATTTGCTTTCAAATAATTCTACCAATTACAATTTAAATTTCAACGGTGAGTTTCGCATTTTACGTGTGTTCTCCACTTT
>JAGNTC010000168.1 GCA_017987725.1 Flavobacterium sp. | reverse complement strand
ACCCAAAAGACACTTTATTTGATCTGTTTGAAACCGATTTGGCTAATGCTTTGACACATCGTATTAGCTTGAACCCAATCTTGAATGCCTTTCAGCACACGGTGCACACCTACAATATTCCACAGGATCTCATTGATGCCTTCATGAAAAGCATGAAGTTGGATTTATCCAAATCCGTTTACGAAACCGAACAAGAATACCAAGATTACATTTATGGCTCTGCCGATGTGGTGGGTTTGATGTGCTTAAAAGTATTTGTAAAAGGCGATTTAGCGCTGTATGATCAATTGACAGCAAGCGCTATGCGATTGGGATCGGCCTTTCAAAAAGTGAATTTCTTGCGCGATTTAAAAGACGATCACGAAGTTTTGAGTCGAACGTATTTCCCCAACACCGATTTGAATCGCTTGGACGAACTGGCCAAAGCTAAAATCATCCAAGAAATCGAAGCCGATTTTGCTGCTGGATACGAAGGAATTGTCAATCTGCCATTTGAAGCTAAATTTGGGGTGTACACCGCCTTTATTTACTACAAAAAATTATTACACAAGCTCAGCAAAACGCCCTCAGCCGAGATAAAAAACACCCGAATTCGCGTGTCGGATTACCAAAAAATTGGATTATTTGCCCGTTGTTATTTCACCTACAAATTAAATATTATCTAAATTATGTTACTCTACATCGCCGTTTTTATTGCCACGTTTTGCGGAATGGAATTCATGGCGTGGTTTAGCCACAAATACATCATGCACGGTTTTTTATGGGTGTTGCACGCCGATCACCACAAAAAAGACCACGACTCCTGGTTTGAGCGCAACGATGCTTTTTTTATTTTTTATGCAGTGGTAAGCATGGGATTTTTTGTCCTGTGGCAACAAAACATTTTAGATGTTGGATTGGCAATAGGCTTGGGAATATTTGCCTACGGTTGGACCTATTTTTTGGTGCACGATATTTTTATCCACCAACGATTCAAATTATTCAGAAATGCAAATGGCAAATACGCCAAAGCCGTTCGTAGAGCACATAAAATGCACCACAAGCACGTAGGTAAAGAACATGGAGAATGTTTTGGAATGCTTTGGGTTCCGATGAAGTATTTTAAAAATTAAGTGTTACTATTTACTACTCAACACTTTTTTTATGGCAGTCTGCCCAGGTAATTTTAAACGCTCACTTAAAAAGGCTACCTCATTTAAATTGATATTTCCTGTAAGCGAAAACAACATACTTTCTTGGCTTCCTGTTCCTTCTAAATGGAGTAGTATTTCAGCGACTAAGTCAGTAGTAGTCCCTGGTTTGGTATACAAACTTACTTTTTTATCCTGATCGGATGTAGCGGTGAGTACACTCAATTTTGATGCTACAACATACTGATCAACAACCGACTTCATAATTATTGCAGCTTGTTTATCTGTAGTAGTGTACAATTTGAGTTGGTCTAATGACGCTATCAAAGCCAAATAGTGAGCTGCTTCTTTATCGGTATCATCCATTTTAACCTTAGCCATCATGTCAAACATTTTTGGCGTAACTACCACAGCTTGAATCTGATCCATTCGATCCAATTGATCAAAATTTTGTTGAGCTACGCATCCGATTGTAAAACTCAAACAAACCAACAGCAAAATATTTTTCATAGTTCGTCAAATTAAGGTTGAAAACGAAAATACATCATTCAGCAAAACTGAGCCTACTATTATTTAAAAATTAACAATAAAGAGGCAAAGTCAGGTACAAAAATCCAAACAACTACCTACTTCTTTGTATGTTAAAACAAAAAGGTTAATCCCAATTTGGTATTTCGTCCACGGGCGCTATACCCTATTACTTCCTGAAATTTTTCATCAAAAATATTGGAGATAGAAGCAAAAAACTGTAGTTGCTTGGGGAGAATAAAATAGCTAACATTGGCATTAAATAGCTGATAGGCAGACAACTCAACTGTAGTTGTGGCAAAACTGTTGCTGTCATAATAGGCATCGGCGCGTTGGTCCACATATTGGTAACTGCCATTAAGAGTAAGTCGTTTCAATTGATAGGTGCAATCTAAATTCACTTTGTGTTTTGGAATCAACCGGTTTACGGCTTGCTCAACCTGCGTGTAGGAATAATTCCCGTTTACTTGCACTGCTTTGGTCAGCTGGTAACGAAGGCTTGTTTCCACTCCTCTTGCATTAAAACGCTGATTGGTATTGATGTAAAAAGACTCAAATGTATCGGGATTGTAATAAAACCCAATGGTATTGGATTCAGCACGGTAAAATCCCACAGCATTGAGTGTACAAGCATTTGAGAAAAAACGGGTTTCCATACCGAGCTCAGCAGTGGCGTTTTTTTCGGGCGTGAGCAACCGATTTCCATACGGTCCATACAATTGATACAAACTGGGTGTAATATAGGCGGTACTATATGAGCCGATTAGTTTGAGCGGCAAATTTGAAAAAGAATAACTCGGATTGAGGGTATACAAGAATTGATTTCCATATTCACTGTGAATATTTAGCCGCGATCCAAGGTTGATATTCAATCCTTTAACAGAATTGTATACCAATGTAAAATAGGGATCAAGCAAATTAAACTTAGAGGCTGTTCGTCGCAAATCAGTATACTGATCCAGCTGAGCCATATCTAAAAATTGGTATTGTATTCCGGACACCAAAAACAAGGCTGGTGTAAATTTGTACTTGGCAAATCCATCAACCGAGACGTTACGTCCATAATAAGAAAATTTGTCTACTGAACCCATCCAAGTATTGGTTTGATTAATCACTCTTTCTATAGAGGAAGCTCCCGCATTTAGGGCAAATTCACCCTGAGTAAAAGTATACTTGGACAACATGCCTACCCTATATTGTTCAGACAAACTGGTATTGTTACTATCATCGGCATTTACACTCACCCCATCAAACGAATTATCAAAGGTATTTTGTATGCGGTCATAGTTTCCAAATACATCCAATCGTACATCAGGACGGAGTTTGTACCCGATTTTTTGCATGACATTCCATCTTGAAAACACATCCGGTTCAAATTGATCGCCGCTGGCTTCAGACATGCCCATTGTTTTAGAATGGTTGACAGCCGTCATATACGATACCTCTGGCAGTATGGTCCCGTCAATTGAAAATCCTTGATTCAAATCTTCTGGATAATACTTGGTGGTTTCGGTTGTGTTTTGAGTGCCAATGTGAGAAAAAACACGTCCAGATAATTTTTTTTGAGATGATTTTTTCAGCGTAATATTGATTACTCCTGTGGCGGCACCTGTTCCGTACAAGGTACTGGAAGCTCCTTTCATTACCTCAATTTTTTCCACCTGATCTACTGAAATCAATCGCAAATCGTATTCCAAGTTAATGCCTGAAGCATCGGTCACGGGAATTCCATCAATGTAAATGGCCGTTTGTCGATTGCGACCGCCTCGGATGTAGTACCCAAAATTTTTACCTGCAAAGGATTGGTTGCCGTTGATTTCAACTCCAGCCAACTGACTCAACACATTGGCCAAGGATTGTCCTTGCTTTTTGGCCAAATCTTGTGCAGTAATCACCTCGATGATCTTACCTGATTTTTGTTTGTTTAATGCAAATTTGGTGTCTGAAACGACAACTTCTCTGAGTTGTGTAGACGACAAACTATCTTGGATTTGCGCCTGCAACAAGGGAATAGCTCCTGTGTATAGACACAAGACTACAATTAATTTTTTCATTGAATTCAATTACTAATTCATGCGATAAAAGGGAGAAAAGCACAGAACTTACCCATACTCAAACTTTTTTTCCCGAAAGTTTGTTACTCGTTAAAAAAAGGCAGGTCTCCTGGCTTGCGTCTTGTTATCAACCTTCTCATTCGCCTTAGCAAACAATGGTAATGTAGAAATAACAAGCTAAATAGCTTACAGTTGCGGGAACAGCTCGGGATTATTGATTTGCGATTGTGAATTGTTGAATTTTGATCTATATAGATCGTCAATCAACCTTTACACCATGTATTCAGTCACCCGATTCCCTTTTAATGCTTTAAAAACTAAAAAGCAACCTTAATTCGGGAGCAAATATACCCATTTGAGTTGCACAAAAAAATTATT
>JAGNTC010000167.1 GCA_017987725.1 Flavobacterium sp. | reverse complement strand
AGGAGGGCGTGTCAGATGGTTTCGCTCCCAAAAAAAGCACAGGAAACTCTAAGATTTGAATGAGTTTGGTGTTTTTAAATTGTTTGCGAACATCTCGTCGAATGTTACTAAAAAACTGTCCTACTTTCTTGGCTGTCTCAAGCGTGATGAGTTCCATAGGAGAAACACCAGGATTGTACACCAAGTCTTTAATAGCTATGTCGTAGTTTGATTTGGCTTCGGCCATGAATTTTTGCAATTTTTCTCCTGATCCTTTTTCGATGGATTCAAATGTGTTGCAAATCTCCTCAAGGTTGTCGGCTATTGTCACAAAATCGTGTACACCAAAATATACTTGATAGGCAGGGCTAAGTTTTTCTAAACTGTAGTAATCGCTTGGTTTTTTATTGAAATCGGCAAAAAAACGTTCAAACACATCGGGCATCCAATACCAGGTTGGTCCAATGTCAAAGGTAAAACCATCGCGTTTGAGTTGTCTGGCTCGACCTCCAATTGTTTCGTTTTTCTCGTATATGGTCACGTCATGTCCGGCTTGAGCAAGGTAACACGAAGCGGCTAGTGCAGAAAATCCAGATCCAATGATGGCTACTTTTTTTCCCATGTTTACAATTCGTTAACCAAGTCAAAAATAGATTCAAATTTCTTGATGGAATGAGAGTATAAACTAGGGTCTATGTGCTCAGTCATTCGTCCCATGCACCAAAGCTCGGTGTTGTCATCAAGCAATTCGTTTTTGATGTCTTCGATGTACTCGTTGATTTTCTCTTTGTCTGGTTGCACAGTCATGTAAGAAACAAAAACAATGTTGTCGAAGTATTTTTTTACGTCCTTTAAGCTTGAGGTAGGTACGCTCTCGCCCAAATAGATTGTTTTATAGCCTGCCGTTAAAATTTCGTAATTCAAATACATAACGCCCAATTCATGCACCTCGTTCATCGGTAAATACAATACAAAAACCTTGTCGTTACGGGTAGGTTGAACCACCTGAACTTTCTCGGTATTGATCAGTAATTTTTGTTTGATTAGGTAACTAATGAAATGCTCGTGCGCTGGAGTAATGGTGTCGGTTTGCCACAACAAACCCAATTCACTCATTAAAGGAATGAATACTTCGTAAAACACTTCGCGAAACGTTTTCTCTGAAAGCAGTTTGTTATACGTATTAAAAAACAGCGTTTGATCAAAATTCATCATGGCCATTTTAAAGGAACTGATGGCATGATTTTTTGCGCTTTTGGATGATATGATCTCGTTTACAAGTTCCGGAATCTTTTCTGGTGGAAACTTGGAAATTTTGGAAATTTTGTAGCCGTGATTGTGAAGCAGGGTGATATTCAACAACTTTTGTAAACTCGCCAAATCATACAAGCGGATGTTTGTATCGGTACGCATGGGTTCCAACACAGCATACCTTTTTTCCCAAATACGAATGGTATGGGCCTTTATGCCAGATAAATTTTCTAGATCCTTAATACTGAAAACGTTTTTTATGTTGTTCATTTTTTATTTAAAAAAGTTAAACAAAAGTAGGTAAAATATTTTTTGTTTTGAAATTTATTTTTACTGATTTCACTATTTTTTGAATTTTGTACATTTGCTCACATTAAAATATATTTTTTCATGAAAAAATTGAACTTAGTTGTATTGATTTTCATGGTTTTTGTTGGGTCTTCGCAAGCACTTCGGGCTCAATTTTTGGCTGTTGATGATCAATTTAGTGTAACGGCTTCTGCTTTTCCTATGGTGGTTGGAAATGTGTTGGCAAACGACAACCTCTCCAATCCGTCAATTACCCTGACTACTCCCATTTTGAGTGGTCCAATAACTTTAAGCACTAACGGGGATGTTACCATAGCTGCAAATCTTGAACCAATGAGTATAACCATTTCTTATACCATCTGCATGCCAGGAACAGTTTTGTGCAGCACGGCAATTTGTATGGTAACTGTTACACCGGTTCCGCCTGTTGCTCCCTTTACACAAACACTTCCGTTTAATTCGACAATAGCCAATTTAGTGGTTTGGGGACAAAATATTCAATGGTATGCAAACTCATCGGCGGGTAGGTCAGTAAACGAACTACCATTGCCACTAACTACCCCGCTGGTAAATGGCAACACCTATTATGCATCCCAAACCATCAATGGAATTGAAAGCAAAGAGCGCATGCCAGTAACGGTTGTGCTAAGTGCACTCGCTACGGCCAATTATACCTTTGCTGATTTTGCTCACTATTTTGATCCGCAAACAGCAGTGTTGCACCTTGAAAATGCAAAACAATTAGATGAGGTCTCTGTGTATGCTATTTCGGGTAAAGCTGTTTTCACGCAATCCGTTCAGTCTAATAAAGCTAATTTATCTTTAGCATCAATTGCTAACGGAACTTATATAGTAGTGGTTAAAGCCGATGGAATTCAGCATACGTTCAAGTTGGTAAAGTAATTTCAAGACATATAATACGAAAAAAAGCAACCAAATACAGGTTGCTTTTTTTATGGATTGAATGCGATTATCCGAGAAAGTTACACTTTGAAATAGGGATTGACTGCGTCCATCCTTACAAAGCTCCGCTTTGAAAAAAGGATTGACCTCGTTGATCTCAGAAAGTTCTTCTTTGAAATAGGGATTGACTGCGTCCATCCCTACAAAGCTCCGCTTTGAAAAAAGTATAGTCCCAAATAATTAATTTCAAGCGAGCTTGATTAATTATTTGGGACTATACTTTTTATTCGTGACCACGATGGGATTCGAACCCACACGCCCTTACGAGCACCACCCCCTCAAGATGGCAAGTCTACCAATTTCTCCACGTGGCCAAAAAAAAGTCGTCCACCTTGGAGAACGACTTTGTGGTGACCTGGCTGGGGCTCGAACCCAGGACCCCATCATTAAAAGTGATGTGCTCTACCAACTGAGCTACCAAGTCTAGCTTTGGAGTTTGTAATGTAGTGACCCGACTGGGGCTCGAACCCAGGACCCCATCATTAAAAGTGATGTGCTCTACCAACTGAGCTATCGAGTCAAAATGCATTTCTCCAATGCGGGTGCAAATATAAGCGGTTATTATTTATATTTCAAAGCAATTTTGTTTTAAATTTACCTTTTTTACTAATTTCAAAGCAAGCCCTTATATCCTAAGCATTTACCATGTTTGACAAACTAATTTTACTGGGCTACATGGGGGCGGGAAAGTCAACAATTGGTCCATTATTAGCCCAAGAATTGGGTTATGATTATTTAGATTTAGACCAACTGATTGAGGAGCAGGAAGCAAAATCAATTCCTGAAATTTTTGAATCCAAAGGAGAAATCTATTTTAGAAGAGCCGAGCACAGCATATTAAAAGAAACACTCACTAAGTATTCCAATATTGTATTGAGTTTGGGAGGAGGGACACCCTGTTACGCGAACAACCATGAGTTGTATCAGCGACCAGATTGTAAGTCAATCTATTTAAAAGCATCCATTTCTGCACTAAAATCCCGACTAGATCAAGATAATACACCACGGCCGTTGCTGCAGCAAATGTCTTCAAT
Organism: Flavobacterium sp.; assembly: GCA_017987725.1. Lineage (GTDB taxonomy): Bacteria > Bacteroidota > Bacteroidia > Flavobacteriales > Flavobacteriaceae > Flavobacterium. The sequence continues at coordinate 567 of JAGNTC010000167.1, read as the reverse complement.
GGAGAAAGAGGATTTCATTGCCAAACAACTTTTTGAACGCAGTTTTTTTTATTACCAAGCCCAAAACGTGATTGAAGTTGATGGTAAATCTCCCGAAAAAATTTCTAAAGAAATCTGTAATACATTAATTTAAATAGGCATAATCACCTGTTTCGGCAAACACCACTTGTACGTGTTCCTGCATGGATGTACTCAAGGATATGCCTTTGAAGTCAGCTTTTACCGGGTATTTTTTGTGGTTACGGTCAATTAAAACAGCTGTTTTAAATTTTCCCAATGGGACATCTAGAAAATGTTTTACGCCATACACCAAGGTTCTGCCGGAATTCAATACATCGTCAACCAAAACCAACCCTTTGTTGGCATATATTTCTGATGAAATACTTGTGGTTACCGGTAAATGGGGTTGTTGTTTGTGAATCATAACCTCGCACAATTGGACTCGGATTGGAGAAATTAATTGTAAGGCATCGGCAATTTTACCGGCTAAAATAAACCCATTTTGAGCAATCCCAGCCAAGACAATTTCTTGTTCGTCAACATAGGTCTCGTATATCTGAAATGCGA
>JAGNTC010000041.1 GCA_017987725.1 Flavobacterium sp. | reverse complement strand
CTGTTTCGGCGGCTACGCGAGAACCAAGAGGACATGAAATAAACGGAACCGATTATTATTTTATCTCCATAGACGAATTTAAATCACACATCAAAGCCGAAGATTTTGTAGAATGGGAAGAGGTGTACCGCGATAATTTTTACGGCACTTTAAAAAGCGAAGTAGAACGCATATGGGCCTTGGGCAAAAACGTAATTTTTGATATCGATGTAGCCGGCGGCTTGCGCATCAAGAAAAAATTTCCCGAAGAAACCTTGGCTGTCTTTGTAAAACCACCCAGCATAGACGAGCTCAAAATTAGACTCAAAAAACGCTCTACCGAAAGCGACGACAAAATAAACATGCGCATCGCCAAAGCCTCGGTTGAACTCGCCACAGCTCCACAATTTGATGTGATCATCAAAAATTACGATTTAGAGGTTGCCAAAGCCGAAGCATTTGAATTGGTTAAAGAGTTTGTGAAGAAGTGATTAGTAATTAGTAACGAGTAATTGGTGTTCAAATGGGTGAAATTAAATCACATAAAGACCTATTGATTTGGCAAAAGGGGATCAAAATTGTGACGCTTGTATATCAATTGGTTAGATCATTTCCCAAAGAAGAATTATTTGCTTTAACTAGTCAACTTAAAAGAGCTTCAGTTTCAATTCCATCTAATATAGCAGAAGGATTTGGAAGAAATACCGACAAATCATTTAGTCATTTTTTAGCTATTTCAAGAGGTTCTTTATATGAAGTGGAAACACAACTCCTAATTGCAGAAGAATTAGGGTTTATAACAGATGATAAATTATTTGCAGAGATTTTGGAAGAAATTGAACAGCAATCAAAAATGATTAATTCATTTTCTAAAACCCTAAGAGACTAATTACTAATTACTAGTTACTAATCACTGAAAACCATGAAAATCGGACTCTACTTTGGCACCTTCAATCCCATACACGTGGGACACCTGATTATTGCCAATCATATGGCGGAGTTTACCGAGTTGGAGCAAATTTGGCTAGTGGTTACCCCACACAATCCGCTCAAAAAGAAAGCCACTTTACTTGACGATTACCAGCGTTTGCATTTGGTGAACTTGGCTACCGAAAACTACCCCAAACTCAAGTCCAGTGATTTTGAGTTCAAATTGCCGCAGCCTAATTATACGGTACATACTTTGGCCTTGCTTTCTGAGTCCTATCCCCAACACGAATTTTCGTTGCTCTTGGGCGAAGACAACCTCAAAACCTTCCACAAGTGGAAAAATTACGAAGCGATTTTGGCGCATTACCGCTTGTATGTTTACCCGCGCCTTTCCCCCGAACCGGCCAACGAGGCATTAGCCCAACACCCCAACGTGCATTTTGTTGATGCTCCAGTAGTTGAAATTTCATCCACCTTTATTCGGCAAGCCATTCACGACAAAAAAAATGTGGCGGCCTTGTTGCCACAAGCCGTTTGGGAGTATGTGGATTATAATAATTTGTATAAGTGAAATGAAAATGTTCTCGGTTGTCAGTACTCAGTTTTAGGAGTATACTAAGAACGGCTGTTAGCTGGAAGTGGGGAGTTGGAAGATGGAAGTTTTGCTGCGAATGCACGAATTATAGAAATTCCAATACTAAAATTCCAATCCCGACGCTTCGGGACCAAAATTCAGTTGTATACTAAGAACAACTGTTGAGCAGGAAGTGTGGAGTTGGAAGCGGGAAGTTTTGCCACGAATGCACGTATTAAAGAAATTCCAATTTTCCAATCTCCAAATTTTCAAATTCCAATCCCGAAACCTCGAGGACAAAATGTGACTTTAGATCGAAATCTTTAAATCTTTTAATTTTTAAATCTTTCAATCTCCAAGAAAAATCACAAAACCCTGTAAACATAAACCCAGGAAGTATTTGTATTTTTGGGCAACTTAAATAAACTCCTATGCGCAATTTTGATTTATACAACCCAACTAAACTGTTTTTTGGCACCCAGCAGATTGAAAAATTAGCCAACCTTGTGCCCAAAGATGCCCGCGTATTGCTGGTGTATGGTGGCGGAAGTATTTTCTCGAACGGCATTCACACCCAAGTAATTGCCGCTTTACAAGGATTTCATGTGGTGGAATTTGGAGGCGTAGAGCCCAATCCACGCTACGAAACCCTGATGCAGGCCGTAGAAGTAGTTCGCAAAGAAAAGCTGGATTTTATATTAGCCGTGGGCGGCGGAAGCGTGATTGATGGCGTAAAATTTATCTCGGCTGCGACCCATTTTGAAGGCGATGCCGCTCTAATATTGCGCAACCGCATCCTGTTTACGGATGTGTCCAAAGTAATACCATTTGGCACGGTGCTTACTTTGCCCGCTACCGGAAGTGAAATGAATTCTGGGGCCGTGGTAACCATCGAAGCCACACAAGAAAAATTGACTTTGGGTGGCAGCGCCTTGTTTCCGGTGTTCTCTATTTGTGATCCAAGTGTAGTTGCTTCTTTGCCCAAACGACAGCTTCAAAACGGCGTCATCGATTCGTTTATGCACGTGATGGAGCAATACCTTACCTATCCGCACGAGGCTTATTTGCAAGACCGAATTGCCGAAGGAATTTTGCAGACCTTGGTGGAAATTGGCCCCAAAGTAATAGATAAACCTGCCGATTATGTGTTGGCTTCCAATTTTATGTGGTGCTGCACCATGGCGCTCAATGGGCTGCTCAACAAAGGCGTGCCGGTTGATTGGGCCACGCACATGATTGGCCACGAATTGACGGCCTTATACGAGATTGATCACGCGCGCACCTTGGCCATTATTGGTCCCAACTTATACCGCGTGTTACTCGAAACCAAACAAGACAAACTCATTCAATACGGCGAACGCGTTTGGAACATTAGCAGCGGCACACCAAAGGAGCGCGCCAATCAAGCCATCGACAAAACCACGCAGTTCTTTCAGCAGCTGGGCGTGTCTACCAAACTCAGTGAGTACACGCCAAACTATGCCCAAACGGCCGATTTTATTGTGAATCGTTTTGAGCAACGCGGCTGGATTGCGCTTGGCGAAAGACAAAACATCGACCTTGTCAAGCTGCGTCAAATTGTTGAGCTGAGTTATTAATCTATACTAACGTGTTTTTACTTACTTTTGGTCACCCCAAATGGCTAAGAAACGTACTTTATTGTAGTTGTATTTATGAAAGATAATCCAAAATTTGCTGTTATTGGCGGAGGAAGTTGGGCTACGGCGATTGCCAAAATGCTCTGTGTAAATCAGGCGCAAATTGCCTGGTACATGCGCAACGAAGAGGCCATTGCACATTTAAAATCCGAACACCATAACCCCAATTATTTGAGCTCGGTTGAGTTCAAAATGGACCAACTGGTACTTACGTCAGACATCAACCAAGCGGTTGCTTTTGCCGACATCATCATCTTTGCTATTCCGTCTGCTTTTTTGAGTGGCGAATTAGAAAAACTCAATACCAAGTTAGCGGATAAAGTAATTTTTTCGGCCATCAAAGGAATTGTTCCCGAAACCAGTTTAATTGTAGGAGAGCATTTCCATAAAACGTTTGACATTCCTTTCGAAAATATTGGTGTAATTACAGGGCCTTGCCACGCAGAGGAAGTGGCTTTGGAGCGCTTGTCCTACCTGACTATTGCCTGCGGAGACGCGAGTAAAGCAAAGGTAGTTGCCTTAAATTTGTCAAGTAATTACATCAAAGCCAAAATATCCGACGACATCATCGGCACCGAATATGCCGCCATGCTCAAAAACATTTATGCCATTGCAGCCGGTATGGCTCATGGCTTGGGTTATGGCGATAACTTTCAGGCGGTGTTGATGAGCAACGGGATTCGGGAAATGAAAAAATTTATCCGAAAAGTGCATAAAATGAAACGCAACATCAACGACTCGGCCTATCTGGGCGATTTGTTGGTGACCGGCTATTCGGTTTTTTCGCGCAACCGCATGTTTGGAAATATGATCGGAAAAGGGTATACCGTAAAAAGTGCGATGATGGAAATGAGTATGGTGGCCGAGGGCTACTATGCGGCCAAAAGCGCTTGGGAATTGAACCAAAAATACCTCGCTAAAACGCCCATTATTGATGCAGTACACGAAATTTTGTACGAAGGAAAAGAGGCAAAAAAGGTATTCAAAAAACTTACCGATAAGCTGGACTAGCTTATTTTACGACCACTCCATTTACAAACAAAATAGGCACTTCTTCAGTGGCGTGTTCGTTGATCGTGTTTTTGCGGAAGGTAAATTTTTTGTCGTATAAGGTATTCCCAATAAAATAGGTGAGCATGAATTCGTTGTTGAGTTGCAACACCGATTGTTCGATGAGCTCTACCTTTTGCACCGATACAGCCGGAACTTTCATAAAGGCGTGTCGCAGCAAGGAGGTTTTTTTCATTTCGCCGTCAATCGTGCCAAAGGCTTTAGACACCAACATCACGCTGTCTAGATCATAATCCGAATCGTTTACTAAATATACATACCAAACGGTATCGTTAAAGTCGTCGCTCCATTCTTGCACGGCGGCCAAAAACACGTTTTCTACTTTGGGAATAATGATGTCTGATTTCATTTTTTTTAAGCGGGGAGTTGGAAGTGGAGAGCTGGAAGTTGGAAGATTCAGCTAAGAAGCTAGACAATGCAGAAAATCTCAAGACTTCGGGATCCATTCAAAAGTTCTAAGTATATATTTTCACCAAAAAACGGATAACCGATAACCGACAACACCACCTACACCATTGACTTAAACTGCTCCAAAAAGCGCACGTCGTTTTCGTAAAACAAACGGATGTCGCCAATTTGGTACAACAGCATCGCAATACGCTCAACGCCCATTCCAAAGGCAAAGCCTGAAAATTCCTCGGGATTGATTTGGCAATTTTTCAAGACGTTGGGATCCACCATGCCGCAGCCGCCAATTTCCAACCAACCGGTTCCTTTGGTAATGCGGTAATCGGTTTCAGTTTTAAGGCCCCAGTAAATGTCAATTTCGGCACTGGGCTCGGTAAATGGGAAATAACTTGGGCGTAACCTGATTTTGGACTTGCCAAACATTTCTTTGGTAAAGTACAACAGTGTTTGTTTTAAGTCGGCAAACGACACGTCTTTGTCAATATACAAACCTTCTACTTGGTGAAAAATACAGTGCGAACGTGCCGATACGGCTTCGTTGCGAAATACGCGCCCTGGTGAAATCGTGCGGATAGGCGGTTTGTTTTCTTCCATGTAACGCACTTGTACCGAGGAGGTATGGGTGCGCAACAAAATATCGGGATTGGTTTGGATAAAAAAAGTATCCTGCATGTCCCGTGCTGGATGGTATTCAGGGAGATTCAAGGCCGTAAAATTGTGCCAATCGTCTTCAATTTCTGGACCTTCTGACACATTAAATCCAATGGTCGAAAAGATGTCTATAATTTGGTTTTTAACCAAGGATATCGGATGGCGCGAACCAATTGCGATGGGTTCTCCCGGACGAGAAAGATCACCGTAGATTCCTTTGATTTCTTGTTTGCTTTCTAGCGTCTCTTGCAGTTGTTTTACCTTGTCTTCGGCGGTCGTTTTGAGTAAATTAATCACCTGCCCAAATTCTTTTTTCTGGTCGTTGGGCACGTTTTTAAATTCGGCAAATAGCGTTTTTAAGAGGCCTTTACTTCCCAAGTATTGAATGCGATACGCTTCTAATTCGGCGGGCTTGTCGGTCTGAAAAGCAGCCGCTTCGGCGATATGGGTTTTAATTTGATCAATCATTTTGTGTGGGATTTCAGCCGACAAATTTAGGCAAAAAGTTGGCAGTATGGTGGGGATGCGTTAAGTTTTTAAGGCTTAGTCTATATATTCTCGGGCTACAAAATAACTCACAATCGCTTCTTTCATGAGCACCGATTGCTCTCCCGCTTTCAAGGGCGGCAACTCTTCTTTAATGGTATAATGCGGCCAGCCGTCGGCATCGATGTAATCAAATGCATAATAGCCGTAGGGTTCGAGCAAACGACAAATGGCGATGTGCATCAAATTTATTTTCTCGTCTTTTTTGAAGGCTTGGTGTACTTTGCCCAATTCTTGTAGGCCTATCAAATAGATGATGGCATCCAAATCCAAGTCTTCTCCTTGCGAAAACTGATCCGACAATTTAGCTACCAAATTTTCCCAGCGTTCTTTTAATTGTATATCTCTTGACATAATCGAGGTGCATTTTTTAGTTAGGCAGACTGCTGCCAAAGTGGGCAAAGATAGGAAGTTGCCACGGGAGTTGACCTACCTTCTTTTTGATTTATATTTGTCCACACTTTATCCGCATAAACATGATTTGGATTGACTATATACTGCTTGCTTTTATGGCCATGGGGCTCATTCGAGGCATGCGCAATGGTTTTTTTATTGAACTCGCCGGACTCATCTCCTTGCTTTTTGGCGTGTATTTGGCCATTCAATTTTCGTACATCGCCAATCATATTTTGGCGCGAGCAGTGTCTTGGAATCCCAAAATCATTCAGATTATTGCTTTTGTAATCACCTTGATTTTGGTTTTGGTTGGGGCGGCGCTGTTAGCCAAACTATTTACTACAATCGCGCGCGTGGCACAGTTGGGCGCTATCAACAAAATTGGGGGAGGTATTTTGGGCACGGTAAAACTAATCGTGGTGCTCAGTCTGGGCTTGTCCTTGTTTGCCAAATTAAATTTCTCGAACGCCTTTCTTTCAAAGGAAACAATCGACAAATCCTATTTATACACCCCTGTTGAAGCGGTCTCCAAAACAATTTATCCCAAGCTCCAAGAAGTATTTATCGCCTTTGGCCCGCAACAATCACCCGATTCCCATTAATGCACTTGCTTGATAAAGTCGTGGTTAATCCAGCCGTCAGTTCCGTCGGTGAGTTGGATTTTTTTCCAATTGTCTAGCGAATCCAACACAAAAACTTTGGCTCCTTCGTGCAGTAAAACCACTTCGGCTGCACCCGATTTTGGCTCGCTTTTGACCGAGGCCATTTCGGCAAACACAATCGCCGGATGTTCACTAGTGGCGTATTTTTTTTCAACTACCGCCGAGATGATGGCCAGCAGTAAGAAAACCAAACCCATACACATGCCCACAAAAAACAAGCGTTTCTTGGCGGCATAAGGCGAAAAGTAGTAGCCCACAAAACAGGCCAAAAACACAAAAGAAAAGCATACTGCAATCCACGCCCAGCTGTCGTAATGAAAAACAGACATTTGCTCGTGTAGCATATGGGCAAAGCCTACTTTGGGCACCACCTTGATTTCGTCGATGGTCATTTTGTTGGCAAATTTCAGGTTATTTTGAATATCTGCATCGGTTGGGTTGAGGTAGAGAGCCTTTTCGTAATTGTAAATGGCCGGCGCCACTTTGTTGAGTTTGTAGTAACAATTGCCCAAATTAAAATACAAATCGGCTGATTCTTTGTGGCTTTCCAACACCGATTCATAGGCCAAAATGGCTTGGTTGTAATTGCCTTTTTTGTACCAATCGTTTCCAACTTCAAAGCCGGTATTCGCCCAACTCAGTTGCGAAAGAAACAGCAGCACATACACTAATTTTTTCATCGTCATATCGTTTAGATCGAATTACAATTGTTTTTCTAAGGCGGCCAAAATGGCTTCGGCTTTCTGGTAATCTTGCTCAATGGCCACAGATGAAGATGGCGCATAACGAGCAAATTCACAGTTTTTCATCAAGTCTAAAAAGGCTGTAGCTGTTTCAGAAGATGCGTTTTTGGATTGCAACAAATGGGCAATCGTGTCTTTGCTCATCTCAGATGTTTCGATGTGCAATTTGGCTTTCAAAAAGTTGTGCATCGATTTTTCGAGAGCAATGTAAAACAGCTCTTTGTTGGGCATTTGTTTTTTGGCTTCCAACAAATATTTTTTGGCCAATTGGCTTGATTTTTTGATGCGATTTCCAACTACATCGCCATCGATGGATGCCTTTTTCTTTTTGAAGAATACAATTACGGGAATTAAGAACGCGGGCAATAGCAATAAGATGTAAAACAAGTTAGAACCCAGAAAATCGGTTCGTTTGGTAGGATGCAACTGGGTTTTGAGTTTCACATACTGAAACTGATCTCCCGCATTGATCCTGTTTTTGTTGGATTCCGAAGGCGTAGTTGTTGCCGTAGCCTCGTTTCCTGCCGTTGGGCCATCCAAGACATCAATCACCAATTCGGGTGAACTGATGGTTTTGTATTTGCCTGTTCCCAAATCAAAATACGAAAACTGCATCGGCTTGATGGGGTATTTGCCTTTAAACTGAGGAATCAAAGTGTAATTATCGGAAATGCTTCCGTTCATGCCACTCAAAGGCGTTTGTACTTGCTCGCTGTGCACCGGATCATACATTTCGATCGAGTTGGGCACTACCGGTTTGGGTAAGGTAAATAACTTAAGGTTCCCGGTTCCCGAAACCGCTACTTTCAAATCGAGCGATTCACCACTTTTGAGTTGGGTTTTAGTTGGTTTGACCACAAAATTAAATCGGCCCACCGCACCCGAAAAATCAATCGGTTTGCCTGCTTCTGGCAGTGGTTTTACGCTGATGGTTTTGCTTCCGGCCGAAACCCGACGGTTGTCATTGACCACCTGTACTTGCCCAAAAATGTTTCGGCGGTTGGTGGGTACTTGCAAATCGATGTCGAGCGAGAGCGGTTCAATTTCTAATTTACCCGATTTTTGTGGATACAATACCGTTTTGCGCAACACTACAAAACGAAAACGTTCGCCGTTGTACTTTCCTTCTTCGGCGACCAATTGTTTGATGTCGATGTTTTGGCTCCAAAAGTCGTTGTACTTGGGTTTGTTGAGTTCGCGCCAATTGGTAATCCCAATGTTGTAACTAAAATAGAGTTTGTAGACAACTGTAATGGGCTCGTTTACGTAGGGATTCCCTTTTGAGATTTCGGCTACCAAATGAACGGCATCGGCTGCCGAAATTTGTGGTTCGTCGTTGGGATCTCGCGGTTGTTCCACTGCCGCAGTAACGTTTATTTTTACAGGATTGGTTTTGTAAATCTGCCCATTGATTTCAACAGAGGCCTGTTTGATGGTCAAGGAGCCTTTTTGAGATGGAAGCAAAAAATAGGAGTAGGATTTGTTAAACGAGCTTCGTCCATTTATCCAAGATTGGCTCACCTGTTGACTTGGTCCGCCTACCACTCGAAACCCTTCAAAGGAGGGAGGTGTAAAATTATCGCCGTCGGCATTCATCGTAAAATCAATGCGCAAACGCTCGTTCAATCCCAAGCTTGTTTTGCTCACTTTGGCCTCAAATTGCACTTGGGCAAACAGGGCTTGGCAGCTGAGCAATAAAAGTAGTACCTGCTTTTTCATAGTCATTTCGTCAAATCGATTACCAGTCTTTTTCGGTTTGGACGGGCTGTCCTTTTATTTTTTTGGCGTTTACTTTGTCTTGTATTTTTTTCTCTTCGTTGTTTACCGCATCGAGTAAATTTTGCAAACGTTCTTTCGAAATTCCGCCCGGTTTGGGTTTGGGCTGCCCTTGCGAAGGATCGTTTTGGTCTTTGTTGTTCGGGTTTTTGCCCTGGTCTTTCTTGTCGTCCTTTTTGTCTTGGTCGCCTTTGTTTTTGTCGTCTTTTTTATCCTGGTTTTTTTGGTCTTTCTTGTCGTCCTTCTTGTCCTTGTTTTTGTCTTTCTTGTCGTCCTTTTTATCGTCTTTTGGTGGCGGATTGTCTTTGAGCAGCTTTTTAGCCAAGGCCAAATTGTAACGTGATTCCTCGTCGGTTGGGTCGTTGCGCAAGGCGTCTTTAAAGGCAGCCACTGCTTCTGTATATTTTTTTTCTTTCATATAGACATTCCCCAAATTGTGAAAGGCGTTGTGTTTTTCGCTGCGCAATTTGGATTTTTCTACCGCATCAATGTAGGCATATTTGGCTTCGCTGGCTTGGTTTTGTTTGTAAATGGCATTTCCCAAATTGTAGGCAGCCAGTGCTTTTTGATTGGCTTTTGATTTAGAAATACGGTAATTGGCTTCGGCATCGGCATATTGTTTGTCGGCAAATTGGTCGTTGGCTTTGCTCAAATAACGGTCTTTTTCTTGAGCCATTACACCCATTGACCCCAACAGCAAAAGCACAAATGCTCCCTGAAGCAGGAATCGTTTTACAAAGGAAAGGGAAGTATTATTTTTCATTAAATAAATTCAGTTTTTTAATCCAAGCGGTGCTGCGTTCCAACAAGAATAGATCAATGACTAATAAAAGAATCGCCAGCCCAATAAACCATTGAAATTGCGATTGAAAATTGGCCATTTGTGTGGCTTCAAACTCGGTTTTTTGGATGGTATCGAGGGCTTTTTTTATTTTTTCGAGCACGTCTTTGGTTTGATTCCCGTTGATGTACATTCCCTTGGTGGCTTTGGCAATGGCTTCGAGACTTTCGGCATTGAGTTTGGTTATGACTACTTCGTTGTTTTGGTCGCGTTTAAAACTTTGCACCACCCCATTTTGCTTGAGCGGAATTGGTCCGCCTTTGGGTGTTCCCAAACCAATGGTGATGATTTTCATGCCCATTTTAGTGGCTTCTGCCGCAGCATCTTCGGCGCCTTCGGAGTGGTCTTCGCCATCAGAAATCAGGATAACCAATTTGCTGGTCTTGTTGCTTTTGTCAAAAAAGGTTCCAGACAGTCTGATGGCCTCATCGAGCGAAGTGCCTTGCGAGGAAACCATATTGGTGTTCATGCTTTGCAAAAACATTTTGGCCACGCCGTAATCGGTGGTGATAGGCAAAACCGGGAAAGCTGATCCAGCATAGGCCACAATCCCAATGCGATCATTGCCCAATTGGTTGATGATTTGCGAAACCAATTGTTTGCTTTTTTCCAAACGACTGGGCGCTACGTCTTCGGCCAACATACTTTTGGACACGTCAACCGCAAACACAATATCAATGCCTTCGCGTTTGATGGTTTCCATTTTGGTGCCCATTTTTGGGTTCACCAATCCCATAATCATGGCCGCGAGCGCCAAAACCAACACAGTAAATTTTAATCCCTGTTTGAAAACCGATTTTTCGGGGCTCAATTGTGCCACCAAAGCGATATCGCCAAATTCGCGTTGCTTTTTGCGTTTCCAATACTGCACATAGCCAAATAGCAAGAGCATGATCGGAAGGATCAACAGCAAATACAGGTATTTATTTTCTTCTAATTCGTACATAGCCTAAATAAAACTTTTATACACCGTGTTTCGCAATCCAAATTCGAGCAGCAAGCAAATGCCGGCCAAAAGCACCCATGAACGGTATTTTTCGTCGTAGTCGTAAAAACGCAATTCTTCAATTTCGGTGGTTTCGAGCTTATTGATTTCGTTGTAAATCTGCGCCAATTTAGAATTACTGGTCGCTCTAAAATATTTTCCACCGGTTTTACGGGCAATGCTTTTCATTAATTTTTCGTCAATTTCCACCTGCATCATGCGAAACAAGAATTGGCCGTTAGGCGCAATGGCGTAGGGAAATTCGGCCATGCCGTTGGTGCCGATACCAATGGTATACACTTTAATGCCGTATTGTTGGGCAATGTCCGAGGCAGTTTCGGGCTCAATGAATCCAGCGTTATTTACCCCGTCGGTGAGCAAAATAATCACTTTGCTTTTGGCTTTGCTTTCTTTGAGTCGGTTCACGGCGGTGGTGAGTCCCATACCAATACCGGTTCCGTCTTGCAACACATTGTCGTACTTGATGCTGGAAACCGCGTCTAGAATGATGCCTTTGTCACTGGTTACCGGAGTTTTAGTGTAGGCTTCGGCGGCATAGACCACCAAACCAATACGGTCGTTGGGACGTTCTTCCACAAAATCGGCGGCTACGCGTTTCAAGGCCTCCATGCGGTTGGGTTTTAAATCTTTGGCCAACATACTGCCCGAGACATCTACCGCAATCACGATGTCAATTCCTTTGGTGGTTTTGGTTTTATTGGTTACATCCACCGTACGAGGACGGGCCATGGCTACAATCAAACAAGCCAAAGCTGCCAAGCGTAAAGCAGGAAGTAGTGGCTGTAATTTGGCAAGCAGCGAAGGCGTACCCTGGAATCCTTGCAAAGAACTCATCGATAACGAAGCGGCTTGTTGTTTGCGTTTCCAATACAACCAAGCGGCCGCCACCGGGAGCAGGAGCAACAACCAGAAAAATTCGGGATGTAAAAAGGTGACGTTTTTCATTAGGGTGTAGCTTGTTTCAGTTCAACTGAGTTTAAAATGCGCTCCGCAATGGCGTTGGCATAGGCGTCGCCTTCTTCGTGTACCAACACCAATTGCTGCAATCCGCCGTCTTGTCCAAACAATAAAACTTCGTAATAATAGGTAGTGCTTGATTTTGTTATGGTATTGAGCAACACAAAGGTGCCGTAGCCTTTTCGGCCCGAAACCCCTTGCTTGGTTTGAAACTCTTCTTGTTTCACCAACATGTTTTGGGCACCCATGTTTTCCAGTAAATCAATGGTTACGTTGATTGATTTATCCAGATCTACTTCGCCTTGGTTTTTGTAATGCAAGGTATTCACCATCACATAAAACGAATCAGACCACTGGCCTTCCACAAACGACTGCATCTCTTTGATCAAAGCCATGCCTTCTTTGGGTAATTTTTTGGATAAATCGGTGCGCACCAAAACCTGTGGTGTTTCCAAACGTACCGCAGGATCGCCGTAGTCGCTTTTTACCCATTCGCCTTCTAGCAACAACTTGGTTTCTTTTCGAATCAAGGTGTCTTTTACATAGGTAAATCCTTTGGTGAGGGTAAAATAGCCAAAAACCAAGAGCAATACTCCCACAACCGAGGCCGCGATGAGTTGATTGCGGCGTTTGCGTGCTTTGGCCAATTGTAGTTGCAGCTGTTGTTGGCGTTGCAATTCGTTGAGTGCTGATTCTTCTTCGTTTTCTTCGATGGTAGGAATCGCACGATCAAGGGTTACAATGGCTTTTTCGATTTTTTTGCGGTCTTCTGTAATTTCAAAATCAAGTGGTTTTGATTTGGCAAATTTCACCAAATCGGCTTGTTTGAGTACGCGCTCTAAATTTTCAATGGTCTCGGCAGTGAGCTCCATTTTCTTTTGCTTAGACGCATTTTGCAAAGCGGCGATCAATTCGGCCGTGGTGCTTTCCATGGCAGGAATGGCAATGGCTTCTTCGATGTAATTTCGGGCGATGGCGGTAAGTTCGCTGTAGTAGGATTTTACTTCGCCTTTTTGCCAGAGTTGTTTTTTCTCCAACACATTGAGCATGTTGGTGGCTTTTTCGATGGGAGATTTAAATTCTTCAACCTCTTCAACTTTATTTTGTTTGCGTTTGCGCCACCAATAAAATCCAAATCCAGCAGCAGCCAAGACCAATAAAACAAGGACTACGTTCCAAATCCAGCGGTAACTTGTAGTGCCTTGGGCAATGGGTTTGATGTCAAACATTTTTTGTTTGAGCGTATCCACCACCACATTGGCCACTTGCACGCGCAGGCTATCCGAATAAAAGGGCTTGTTGTTGATGAGAATTTTTACCGCCGGAAGCGCATACGATCCGCTGTCAAATTGGGTGAGGCCATAGGTTTTGACCAACTCGTATTTAGTGTCTTTCCACACGGTATCTATCGGATACGACTGAATTACCTCGAGGGCTCCCAGGTTTTTGAGTATAGGGAAAACTACCCGCGCTGAGGTATCGGCGATTGCCTTCAAACTCAATTTGAATTCGGCACCGATTTTATTTTGCTTCACATTGATCGAGGTAGACAAGGGCTTTTGTTGGGCAAAAACCACTGCACCAAAAAACAGTAAAGCGATATAGGTTGATATTTTCATTTTCATTCTCATGGATGCGAATTCACGCGCTGATTTGGGTTTATCTGGATTTAAAATACCCCAATAATTTGGTTACATAACTCTCGTCTACCCGCGTATGCACCACGCCAGCTCCCGACTTGCTGAACATTTCTTTAAAGTAA
>JAGNTC010000166.1 GCA_017987725.1 Flavobacterium sp. | reverse complement strand
GTAATTTGCAATGGTAATGTGGCCATTGAACGCCGCTACTTTCTCTCGAATTTTTTGTTGTAAACCAATGCCCGTAGCCACCGAAATCAACATCATTACTATACCCAAAGCGATGGCCGCAACAGCAATTTTTATAATTGGCGCAGATACACTACTTTTATGCCCTTTGGCGCTGAGAAGGCGTTTCGCAATAAAATATTCTACATTCAAAATGACGGGGGTTAACGGGATTCAAAAATACAGTTTTAGACGTACATTCATCGAATATACCCATTTATTATTAAGTAAAAGCATGACTTACCGCACCAAATTACGGTTACAAAACAAGAAAATCACGCGCATTTTTCTTTCTATAATTCTACTGGGAATGGGGCTATTTCAGTCCTGCAGCCCCGCCCGATCTGTAAATTATGCCGTACCCAAAACTACGATGGTTAAAAACCGATACAAATCAACCACCTTTTTAACTGGAGCAGATAACAGCAAAAGCTATCTCAGCTTGCTGAAAAACAAAAAAGCAGGCATAGTAACCAACCAAACTGGCCTAGTGACAATCGATTCCATTTACAGCCTTTACGATACCATTTCGCAATCAAACCTCGATTTGATCGCACACAAAAAAATGCACCTGGTGGATTACTTGACCACCAAAACAAAGGTTGAATTGGTTCGTTTATTTGCCCCCGAGCATGGATTTCGAGGTACTGCCGATGCAGGAGAAACCATCATTGACGGCAAGGACAGCAAAACCAATTTACCCATCATTTCACTTTACGGCGACAATAAAAAACCCAAAGCCGCACAATTAGACGGCTTGGATATACTGGTGTTTGACATCCAAGATGTAGGCGTTCGGTTTTACACTTATATTTCAACCCTTCATTACGTAATGGAAGCCTGTGCCGAACATAACATCATGCTCCTGGTTTTGGATCGACCCAATCCAAACGGCAGCATTGTGGATGGCCCTGTTTTAGAAAAAGAGTTCACTAGTTTTGTGGGCATGCACCCTATTCCTGTGTTACACGGCATGACCATTGGGGAATATGCCTTGATGATCAATGGCGAAAAATGGCTCAAAGACGGCATCCAATGTCCGCTGAGAATTGTAGCCTGCGAAAATTATACGCGAGAAATGCCCTACAGTTTGCCGGCAAAGCCCTCACCCAACTTACCCAATGACCAGGCCATCAAATTGTACCCGAGCTTGTGTTTGTTTGAAGGCACTCCGATTAGTGTGGGCAGAGGAACCAATAAACAATTTCAGATTTACGGTTCGCCCTGGCAACGATCCCATCACTTTACTTTTACGCCCCAGCCCAATTTGGGAGCAAAAGATCCCTTGTATAACGGAAAAGAATGTTGTGGCGAAGATCTTTCGTTTGAGCCAGCTCCCCAACAATTGGAACTCAAATGGCTCATTTCTTCCTACAACGAATGGGAAGATAAAAGCAAATTCTTTACGCCCTTTTTTACCAAATTGGCCGGCACCAAACAATTGCAACAGCAAATTGAAGCCGGAGTGCCTGAGGAAAAAATTAGAGAGAGCTGGACAACCGGTTTAGAAGCCTTTAAGTTGATGCGTAAAAAATACCTGATATACTAGCGATTGCTTTTGACGATCCATTTATATAGTTGATTCAAAAAAGTAGACACTAAAAACCCCAAAAGCATCACTACATAGATAACCAACGAAACTGCAAACACCTCAAACATTTGATACGCAAGGGAGTTTATTGGCTCATCGGCGTCTATCCAATAGCCAAACAAAGCGATTGCCATAGCGATTAAATAAGTCAGCAGTAAATTAAATGGGCGTTTCTTCATAGTTGTATTTTTGGCAATCGAAAAAAAATCTCTTGTTAGTGTACAACCTCAATATTAGGATTGATTTTTAGTAATTCCTGAATGAAATCATCGCGCTCAACCGGCGAAATAAGCACCTCGTCAAATTTGTTGTACACGACAGCAAGTCGATCCAGTGACAAGGCGGGAGAACTGAGCGGATTTCGTGTTTTGTATACTTTTCGGATAGAATTGATGTCAATTTTGGTGCGCCAGATCAGCAAGTTTTCGCCCTCAATAGTATACCTTGTTTTGTAAAATAAAAAGCTAATGAATAGAATTATTCCAACAAAAACCAAAGACAGAATATATTGTTTCATTCGAATGCCATCAACTACCGGATAGACAAAGGCGCCATAAACGATGAGCATGAGCCACCAATCAATTTTAGATCTGTATATTTTCATTTTATAGGGGTATCTTTTTCTTCATCTCTTCCACGATATTAAAAGCCGCCGGACATATGGCCACGTTCTTCAACGTCAAATCAGAAATTTGCTGAAACTTTTTGCGGTCGGTGTGCGGAAATTCCCTGCAAGCTTTGGGACGAACATCATAAATAAAACAGGCATTGTCTGCGCCCAAAAAAGTACAAGGCACCGATTGTAATACATAATCATGGTCTTCGTCGACGCGCAGGTATTGATCGATGAATTGCTGTGGTTTTTGCTTCAAATGCTTGGCAATGCGCTCAATATCGGCCGAAGTAAATAATGGACCTGTAGTTTTGCAGCAGTTTGCACAGTGCAAACAATCGGTGCGCTTAAATTCGGCCTCGTGTAATTCTTGCATCACATAGTCCAAATTTTTAGGTGTTTTCTTTTTGAGCTTATCAAAAAACTTTTTGTTTTCGACTTGTTTATCTTTGGCTAGCTTTTGAAGTTCTGCTAAAATTTGTTTCACGTATCAAGTTTCAGGTTTCAGGTTTTACCCCGTAAAGTTATACTATTAAGCCAACAACTCTAAACAATAAAAATGAAAGATCTTTTTGGTCAAGCTATACTCGATTTTCAAACCAACAATTCCCCAGAAGATCTACAAACCGAAACCTCCATTTCTGAGTACGATGAATTGCCAGTGGCCTATTTATTTCGTGCTTTTGATCAAATGCCCTTATTGGAACAAACGGCACTTGAACTAGCCAAAGGAAAAATCCTGGATGTGGGTTGTGGTGCCGGTAGCCATAGCATGTATTTAAAGGATAAAGGACTTGAAGTTACCGCCATTGATATATCAGCCAAAGCCATAGCTGCTTGCCAGTTGCGCGGATTAAAACATGCGCGTGTGCAACATGTATTGGCTATTCAAAACGAAACCTTCGATACGATTTTGCTGTTGATGAATGGCACTGGAATATTTCGAACGTTGGAAGAACTCCCAACCTATTTGCAGAAACTACAATCACTTTTAAATCCGAACGGCCAAATTTTGATTGACAGCTCTGATTTGATCTACATGTATGACGAAAATGAGGACGGAAGCTACTCCATTCCTGCCGAGGGCTATTATGGCGAATTGACTTTTACCGTGTCATATAAAGGACAAACTGAGGAACCTTTTCCTTGGTTGTATTTGGATTACAAGACGCTACGACGTGCGGCACAAGCGCATGGTTTTCAATGTGATTTGCTTGTTGAAGGCAATCACTATGATTACCTGGCAAGATTGTCATAAAAAAAATCCCAAGGAATAAGCTTGGGATTTTGTGTTTATAAGGGTCTATTTATTGTTTGACAATTTTGGCCGATTTTACAAACGAACCTTGGCTATACATTCTGATATAATAGGTTCCTTCAGCCAACTGGTTCACCTGTACCTGAGGATTGGTGCCCGAAAGTTTTTGTGTACTCACCAATTGCCCCAATGCATTGAATAATTCAACTTCGTCTATGGCCAATTGCGGAGATGATATCTGAAAATAATTACTTACAGGATTGGGGTAAACAGCAATAGCATTGATCGCTTCAAAATCATCGAGACCCAAAGCGCCACAACCATTGTTGGATGTAATTAAACTCAATCTTGGGCCAGCCAAGGTGTTTTGCATGATGGCTTTTTGTCCTGCTGTAAAAAATGCCATGCAGGCATCGTTTACATAATCCATGTAATTCATAAACATTGACCCATTGGCGGTGGTAGTACAGGCATTGGTGTTGGATGGAAAGGTTGGACAATTGTAATACGGATTATTGGTTGCAGGCGTATCGGCAACTCCATCGCTGTTAGCAGCAGTGTTGCAATTACTGCCATCTGCGCCCCAAGGGTGATCCAAACCAAAGTAATGTCCTATTTCGTGCG
>JAGNTC010000165.1 GCA_017987725.1 Flavobacterium sp. | reverse complement strand
CCCAATTCCAATTGTATCAAGGCCATAATGGAGTAGTTGATGATGCCAATGAATTCGCCTGCTTCGCCTTCGTCTACTTTGCGTACTTCGTTTTCTTGCAAACTGCGAATGCGTTGCGCCTTGATAAATATTTGATCAGTAAGGGAGGGCAACCGAAGAATGCGCCAAGCACAGCCATAATCGTGCATTTTGTGGGTAAAAAGCGCTCTGCATTTGGCGATTACTGAATCATAGGCAGCTGAAGTCGTATCCATTATTGGTGTATATTTGTATTCAAATTTTTCCAAAAATAGTATATTTTTTTGGAAATAAGGAGGGGCCAACCCAAACTAATTTCTGTTCCATTTTGCATTAATTTCTCCAACAATGACACTCAATTGCCAAGGCCATTTGCTTGATTTAACTGTTCCCAAAGTAATGGGAATTCTCAACGTCACGCCCGATTCTTTTTATGATGGTGGTCGATATACCTCGCTCTCAGATACCTTGAAGCAAGCAGAGCGACTCTTGCAGGAGGGCGCTACTTTTCTGGATATTGGTGGTTATTCATCCAAGCCCCATGCCGCCGAAGTAAGTCTTGAGGAAGAATTGCAACGGGTGTTGCCTGTTGTCAAAGCCATTCGACAATCGTTTCCATCGGCCTTGCTTTCCATCGACACGTTCAGATCTGCTGTGGCTCAAGCGGTACTCGACGAGGGAGTGGCAATGGTCAATGACATTTCGGCCGGTGCCGATGAGCCGATGTTTCAAATCGTGGCTGCCTTCCACGTTCCCTATGTGATAATGCACATGCGGGGTACACCACAAACCATGACCAGCTTTACGCAATACGAAAACCTATTGCAAGAAATAGGGTATTATTTTGCCGATAAAATAAATCAGGTGAAAGCCGCTGGAATTTCGGATTATCTAATCGATCCGGGATTTGGATTTGCCAAAACAATCGATCAAAATTTTGAATTGCTCAATCATTTGGAGCACTTTCACAGCTTGAATGCGCCACTATTGATAGGTGTTTCTCGTAAATCAATGATCTATAAAACGCTGCAATCCACTCCCGATTTGGCAGTAAATGGCAGCACTTTTTTGCATGCCATTGCCCTGAGTAAAGGCGCTAAAATACTAAGGGTACACGATGTAAAAGAAGCAGTTGAATGCATCACCTTACACCAAAAACTACAGCAAGTATAGCCTATCGTTTCTGCTTTTTTAGGAAGCAATTTATTCTAACGTAAGGGTTTTTACTGATGGTGATAAGGTTCGTTTTTTAAAATAGTAAAAGCGCGATATACCTGTTCAATGAAAAACAAACGCACCATTTGGTGTGAAAAGGTGAGCTGTGATAGCGCTAATTTTCCATTAGCTTTAGCGTAAACAGCTGGAGAAAATCCATAAGGCCCGCCAATAAAAAACACCCATGTTTTGGTGCCTGCGTTCATTTTTTTTTGGAATTCATCGGCCAATCCTAGACTGCTAAACGATTTTCCGTTTTCATCAAGTAACCACAACACATCCGTGGGTTGTAATTTGTTCAACAACAATTCGCCTTCTTTTTCTTTTTGTTCGGCCTCCGATAAATGCTTGGCGTTTTTGAGATCGGGTATAAGCTCCAACTCAAATTTTACATAATGACACAAACGTTTTAAATAACGGTCGATGAGTTGTTGTAAATTGGAATCGTCGGTTTTGCCAATGGCAATGAGTTTGATATTCATGCAAATTGGATTAGCTGTCTAAAAAGGGTTTGTCGTTTTTTTGCAACAATTTTAGGATCAATACAACCAAAGCGACTGCCTCAAAAGTCATGCCTATAATCAGAAACAAGCTGGCTTCCGGGCTACCCTTCATTTTCATAACAGCTCCACTGAGCGTGAGCACAAGTCCAATAAAAAATAGAATAAGCAGTTGAATGTTGGTGATTTGAAGTAGTTTTTTCATGTAAATACGACTAAGATGAGTTGCCAAAAATAATAGAATTATGCGTGATTCGCATTACATTGGCCGATCAATTGTTCCATTAATTTACTACAGATCTGTTTTTCATTCGCAAAAATAAATGGTATTTTAGCCCATCAATTTTTGTCCATGATTAGTCCACAGCAATTTCAAGAAGAAGTAAACTTGTGCATTCAAAATGCCTTAAGAGAAGATGTAGGTCCTGGTGATTACAGTTCGTTGGCCTGTATACCAGCTTCGGCTGTTGGAACTGCAAAATTATTGGTCAAAGAAGCCGGAATCATTGCCGGTGTTGACTATGCCAAACAAATTTTCGCCTACGTTGATCCCCAATTAGAGCTTGAAATCTTTATTTCTGATGGCACAGCAGTAGTGCCGGGTGATGTGGTGTTTCACGTTACAGGCTTCGCTCAGTCGATTCTCAAAGCCGAACGGGTAGTGCTTAATTCCATGCAACGCATGTCAGCTATTGCAACCAAGACCAACAGTTGTGTGCAATTAATTGCGGGAACGGGAGCCCAATTGCTCGATACGCGCAAAACAACGCCTGGATTTCGTGCACCCGAAAAATGGGCCGTACGAATTGGTGGCGGTGCCAATCACAGATTTGCCTTGTATGACATGATCATGCTCAAAGACAATCACATTGATTTTGCGGGTGGCATCACCAAAGCCATTCAAAAAACAAAAGACTATTTGCGTGAACACCAACTCGATTTAAAAATAATCGTCGAGGCTCGAACGATGGAAGAAGTAGAAGAAATTCTTCAAGCAGGAGGCGTACACCGCATTTTGCTTGATAATTTTGATTTTGAAACCACTCGATCTGCTGTTGCATTGATTGCAAATCGCTGCGATACGGAATCCTCGGGAAACATCAATGAAAACACCCTGCGCGCCTATGCCGAGTGTGGTGTAAATTATATCTCATCGGGCGCATTGACTCATTCTGTGCACAATATGGACCTGAGCCTTAAAGCAATATATTAAATGAGTGAAAGTGTTGAAAATAGCATTGATAAAATACCAGTGGTACGCAATCTTGCTCGGGTTTGCAAACGCATAAAATTACCTTGGCTACACGGGCTTTCGTTGTATGATTTGCTGGAATTGTACACCATAGGTATAGTAGAAGGTGCGCTTACTTATCGAGCGGCTGCCATTGCCTTTAGCTTTTTTATGGCCTTGTTTCCCTTCGCGCTTTTTATTTTAAATTTAATTCCATTTATACCTATACCGGGTTTTCAAGCCGACTTTTTGGAATTTGTATCCCAGAGTGTGCCGCCCAATACCTACGAGGCTATAGAAGCGATCATTAATGATATTTTGAACACCAGTCACTCGAGTTTGTTGTCCACCGGTTTTGTTTTGTCTATCTTTTTGATGGCCAATGGATTAAATGCCATTTTAGGAGGATTTGAAACCTCTCGCTTTGTGAGCATCAAACGCGGTTTTTTTAGACAATATATAATTGCATTGGGCATGTCCTTGGTGCTTTCGTTTTTGCTTTTGTTTACAGTGGCTATCATTGTTGTATTTGAGGTGTTTATTCAACGAACCGCCTTACAACAAGTAGTCAGTGATCAAATTCCATTGATTGAAATCGGTCGATTGAGTTTTGTGGTGCTCATGATTTTGATTACCACCTCTATTTTATTTAAATTTGGAATCAAACACCAAAAGAATCGTGCATTTATCTCGATAGGTTCCGTTTTTACTACTATTTTAATTATTCTATCGTCTTACTCTTTTGGGATTTGGGTGGTAAAATTTTCAAAATACAACGAATTGTACGGTTCCATCGGAACACTTTTGGTGATCATGTTTTACATTTGGATCAACTGTATGATTTTACTTTTGGGCTTCGATTTGAATGCTTCAATCAATAAATTAAAACAACAAAAAGAAACAGAATTAAAATGAAAAAAAGATTTGTAATCGGATTGTTACTGATTTGTCAGTACAGTTTTTCCCAAACAATTATAGGGAAATGGGTAACTATTGATGACGAAACCGGAAATAAAAAAGCCATTGTTGAGTTATTTGAAGACCATGGCAAGCTATTCGGTAAAATAATTGACATTTTAGAACCTGAAAAAAGAAGACAAAAATGCACTAAATGTGAAGGTGCCGACAAAGACAAACCGATTTTAGGCTTAAATATTATTAAAGGTATGTCAAAAACAGAGGACGGTTATGAAGGAGGAGAAATCACCGATCCCAAAAACGGGAAAACAA
>JAGNTC010000164.1 GCA_017987725.1 Flavobacterium sp. | reverse complement strand
GATTTAGTGCAATTGGAATTTCTATTTTGCTTTGCCACGAATGCACAGATTTTACTATGTATTTATTGAATTAAAAAAATAAATCGTGTATTCGTGGCAATTCAAAAATTTAGAATTGGAATTTGGTCCCGAAGCGTCGGGATTCAAAAATTGGAATTTATAATCAGTGGTTCTTAGTATAAACAGCCAATTATTAATTCTACAACAACTCCTCAATGTGCTTCTTAATATTTCCCGCAATTTTGGCGGTAGGTAAATCATTGGAGTCGGTACCAAACGGATCTTCAATTTCTTCGGCAATGAGTTCTAAACTGGCTAAGACATAAAAAATAAATACCACTACCGGAATCACCAAATAACCCAAGCTTAAGGCATAGCCAAAAGGCAAAGTCATCACATAGAAAAATATAAACTTCTTGATAAACGAGCTGTAGGAATAGGGGATTGGCGTATTTTTAATGCGTTCGCAGGCGCCACAAACCTCGTTAAAGGACTGAAATTCGGCATTCAAAAGGATCAATTGATCGCCGGTAATTTTGCCCGAAACATAGAGGTCGTTGATTTTTTGAAACAACATCGCAGCCACTTGATTGGGCACGTGCTTGTTTTCTTTGATGTCTAAATCGACGTCATCAAATAACAGTTGACCAATCGTCTCGTTGTTTAAATGTTTGGCCAAAATGGACGCATAAGACGTAATTAGAAAACGCAGGTATTTTTTATCTTTTTCTTCTTTCAGCATGGCCGCAAGTTTACAGGCCAAATTCCGGCTGTTGTTCACCAAAGTGCCCCATAGTTTTCGGCCCTCCCACCAGCGGTCGTAGGCGGTGTTGGTGCGGTAGGCCAGCAACAACGAAATCACAAATCCCAGCATCCCGTGCATAATCGAGATGTTTTTCACTAAACTGGTCTCGCTCAGGTTCCATATAGTCAATTCTAAATAGGCAATGGCTGCCGAATATAATCCCATAAAAATCATCATGGGAATCAATTGCCGAAACGTATCCGATTTATGAAAACGGAAAATAAACGTAATCCAATCTTTGGGGTTGTACTGTACCATAAATTAACTAATGTAATTCCAAATATTTTTTTTCTTCACCAATTCTAGATATACTTTTCGCACGGCTTGGTGTTGCGGTAGCGAAAGGCTAGGGTCTTCTTTGAGCAGTTTGATCGCTTCGTGGCGGGCTACTTGCAAAATATCACGGTCGCGCACCAAATCGGCAATACGCAATTGCAGCACGCCACTTTGTTGGGTGCCTAAGATGTCGCCGGGTCCGCGCAGTTTCAAATCAACTTCGGCAATTTCAAAGCCGTCGTTGGTGCGGCACATGGTTTCCATGCGGGTTTTGCTGTCGGACGACAATTGATGCGCTGTCATCAGAATGCAGTAACTCTGTTCGGCACCTCGGCCCACACGACCGCGTAGCTGGTGCAATTGCGAGAGGCCAAATCGTTCGGCGCTTTCGATGATCATTACGCTGGCATTGGGCACATTTACGCCCACTTCAATCACCGTGGTGGCCACCATAATTTGGGTTTTTCCTTCGGCAAATCGCTTCATTTCGGAGTCTTTTTCGGCGGCCTTCATTTGCCCGTGCACAATCGAAACGGCATACTGCGGCAGCGGAAAATCGCGCGAAACGGCTTCGTAGCCTTCCATCAAATTTTTGAAATCCATTTTCTCCGATTCCTGAATGAGCGGAAATACCATATATATCTGTCGGCCTTTGGCAATCTCGTCTTTAATAAATTTCCATACTTTGAGGCGGTTGGCATCAAAACGGTGCACGGTCTGAATGGGTTTGCGGCCTGGTGGCAATTCGTCAATCACCGAAATATCCAAATCGCCATACAAACTCATGGCCAGCGTGCGCGGAATAGGCGTGGCGGTCATGACCAAAACGTGCGGCGGAATTTCGTTTTTTTGCCACAATTTAGACCGTTGGGCTACGCCAAATCGGTGTTGTTCGTCTATAATGGCCAAGCCCAAATGGGCAAATTGTACCTTGTCTTCCAACAAGGCATGTGTGCCTACGATAATCTGAAGTGTTCCGCTTTCTAGTCCGTCGTGTATTTCTTTGCGTGCTGCAGTTTTGGTAGAGCCCGTCAGCAATCGAATTTCGATGCCCAAAAGCTGCGCCAATTCGCTCAATCCAACAAAATGTTGCTTGGCTAATATTTCGGTAGGCGCCATCAAACAGGCTTGAAATCCATTGTCGATGGCCAATAACATACACATAAAGGCCACGATGGTTTTGCCCGAACCCACATCGCCTTGCAGCAAACGGTTCATTTGGGCGGGTTTGCCCAGGTCGTTTCGGATTTCTTTGAGTACCCGTTTTTGGGCATTGGTTAAGTCAAAGGGCAAATGCTGTTCAAAAAATGTACTGAAATAATGCCCCACCGCTTCAAACGGATGCCCTTTTATTTTTTGCTTGCGGATGAGGTTCTTGGATATGAGTTGCAGCTGAATAAAAAAGAGTTCTTCAAATTTCAATCGAAACTGCGCTTTGACCAATGCCTCGGTGCTTTTAGGAAAATGGATGTTAAACAAGGCCGCATTTTTGGGAATGAGTTTAAGCTCGTCTAGTAAAGCAGCCGGCAAGGTTTCTTCAAATCGCGCCTGAGTTTCCAGAAAAAGTTGCTGCAGCAATTTGTGCATCACCCGGTTTGAAATGCCTTTGTTGGCTAATTTCTCGGTGCTGGGATACACCGCTTGCAGTGCCGATCGCAGACTTTGTTCGTGGTCTTTGAGTAATTCGATTTCGGGATGCGGCATCGAATACACGCCATTAAATACCGAACATTTGCCAAAAATCACCAGCGGCACGTTGAGTTGCAATTGGTCTTTGATGAATTTATGGCCTTGAAACCACACCAATTCCATTTGCCCGGTTTCGTCTACAAAAGTAGCGACGAGGCGCTTTCCTCGTTTTTGTTCCACCAATTTGATGTGAATGAGTTTGCCCACCAGCTGCACCTCGGCTGAGCTGGCTTGCAGTTCATTTATTTTGTAATAGCGCGTGCGATCAATGTAGCGGTTGGGATACAATTGCAGCAAATCGCCGTAGGTGTGAATGCCCAACTCGCTGCGCAACAACTGTCCGCGGTTGGGGCCAACGCCTTTCAGGTATTCTATAGCAGTTTGCAAAACATCCATCGGTTTTCGAAAGTTCGAAGATAGTTTATAATTTGAATGTGCGAAAGTCCAAAACCTCTAAAAATGCAAGTCAAGTTGGTGTATATTTGTGGGGATTTAATAAATAAAATATGCTGCTTCGGTATTGTTTGTTGTTGCTCACGGCAGTTGCGTTTGCCCAAACGCCCAAGTCTATTGATTTTACCAAATGTTGGTCATCGCTTGAACTCAATCCGGTGAAGCGCAATGTGACGGGCTCTGTAAAATACGAATTTACGGTCAAAGCCGTGGTGGATAGCATTCGCATTGACGCCCAAAAAATGGAATTCACCCAAGTTTTGCTCAACGGCAAAGCAGTTCCTTTTAAGAACAACCAAAAACAATTGATTCTGTACCAAGGATTTCAACTTGGCAAAAACAACTTGCAATTTCAATACGAAGCCTTTCCCACCCAAGCCTTATATTTTGTGAATTGGGATTTTTCGGCCACGGTACAAACGCCCGAACAAGTACAAGGCCAAATTTGGACCCAAGGCCAGGGCAAGTACACCAGTCATTGGTTGCCCAGTTTTGATGACCCG
This sequence comes from Flavobacterium sp., assembly GCA_017987725.1. Classification (GTDB taxonomy): domain Bacteria; phylum Bacteroidota; class Bacteroidia; order Flavobacteriales; family Flavobacteriaceae; genus Flavobacterium. The sequence continues at coordinate 472 of JAGNTC010000164.1, read as the reverse complement.
AATGAAAAGGTGATTTTTTCTACCACGGTACGCTTCCATAAAAGTTTTACGGTGGTTTCCAACGGTCAATTGATCCAACAAAAAGCCATAGGCGATGAAGTGGAGTGGCAGTACCAAATGGCCCAACCCATGAGCAGCTATCTGGTGGCTTTGGCGATTGGTCATTACCAAAAACGAACGCTTCGAAGCCAAGCCGGTGTTCCACTCGAACAGTATTTTGAAGCCGAAGACGCCGCGCGCATAGAGCCGACTTATCGCTATTCAAAGCAAATCATGGATTATTTGACCAAAGAAATTGGCGTGAAATACCCTTGGAAAATTTACCGTCAGGTGCCTGTTCGGGATTTTTTGTATGCCGGTATGGAAAACACCACGGCCACCATTTTCTCGCGCGAATACTTGGTCGATTCGATTGGCTTTAATGACAGAAATTACGTGAATGTCAATGCGCACGAATTGGCCCACCAGTGGT
>JAGNTC010000163.1 GCA_017987725.1 Flavobacterium sp. | reverse complement strand
GGATCAATTTGTGGGTCACGAATAATGTCCTCAAAATGCCATTGTACCGTATCGATCCAATTTTTGAGATACAACAAATGTTCAAATTGTTCTTTAGGATAGGGATTAGCGATGGGCTGATCGACATGGTCGTGTTTGTGGTAATCGACAATGCTTTGCTCAAATACAGTATAGGCTAATTTTGAAAACATAGGGTGTAATTTTAGGTCACAAAGATACTTTTTATACATTTATAAACGAATACAAATTTTAACTTCATGCAAATTCATTACCTCTACGAGCAAAACAGTCTACTTACTCATTTTTTATCCGAAATACGGGACGTCAGCATCCAAACAGATCGCATGCGCTTTCGAAAAAACATGGAGCGCATTGGCGAAATCATGGCGTATGAAATCAGCAAATCGTTGACTTATACTTCGGTTGCTGTACAAACTCCTTTGGGCACCAAACACACGGCTGCTTTGGAGCATGAAGTCGTGTTGTGCTCGATTTTGCGCGCTGGTTTGAGTTTGCACCAAGGCTTTATGAATTTTTATGACCGAGCCGAAAACGGGTTCATCTCGGCCTACCGCCACCATCCCAATCAGGATGATTATTTTGAAATCAAAGTGGAATACCAAGCGGTTCCATCGTTTACCAACAAAACAGTGTTATTGTTGGATCCGATGTTGGCTACGGGCCAGTCAATCGAAGCGGTCATTCATCAGCTACACCAAGAAAATCAAGCGCACGAAATACACATTGCAGTAGTAATTGCCGCACCCGAAGGCATTGCGCATTTGCAAAAATTCATCCCCGCAAACTGTCATTTGTGGGTGGCTGCACTAGACGAGCGATTGAATGAGAAAAACTACATTATTCCCGGCTTGGGAGATGCTGGTGATTTGGCTTATGGCCCAAAACTATAACTGAACCACAAAAGCCACTACGGCAGCAAGGATAAAGGACACCAAGAAAAATTCTCTTTGCCATTTGTTGTGAAGGGCTTCCATTTGACTCGTCAAAATAATGGCCAAGGGCGCAATACTAAACACGGCTATTTCTGAAGTTTTAGTGGGCGCTAAACCATAGATCGCAAAGGCCAAGACCAATGCAGAAAGTATTTTTTTATAGGACGAATGTTGCAACAACGGCCGATTTGCCAATGAAATTGACATAGCCAGAGCAGAAAACAAAGCGATTGAAAAATAAATCAACACCAACAAATCGGGCGTTTGGTGGAAATCAAATGTAAACTCAGTACTGTAAGCCGCGTGTTGCTGCAAATTGTCGATCCAAACAGGATTCCAAAAATAAGCTGCAAATAAATACAACAAGGCCACAGTTACAAACGCCAAGCCGGGCAAAAACCAGGTGCGGTAATCGCGAGCCGTGTGAAAGAGGATAGAAATGTAAACCAACACAAGGAATAAAATACTCCAAAAATAAAATAAGGAGGCCACAAAAATCCATAAAGACGCGTCGAACAATTTTTCTTTAGCCGATTTCATGGTGTGTAATGAAACCAATCTTCGCAAAGAAAGCAACACAAAAAATTGAGCAAACAGCAACTTTAGGTTCAAAAAAACGGCAGGAAAAATGGCAAAAAGCAAAACGCAAAACAAGGCGGTATAGGCGCTGTCTTTGCTCATCGCATTTTTTTTAGCCACAAAATTGGTAATGAATATTGCCGCAAAAAGCAACACCAGTATGACAAAGATGGATAGAAAAGGCATTTTCTCCTCTTGCACTACCGAGGCTTGGCTTAAGTAGGTTCCAGCAAATCCAATCATTCCGAGAATAACTATGGAATAATTTAATGGAGTAGATTTTCTAAAAAGACTTGTAATCATGAGGATATTTTATACTTTTGCCGGGTAAATATACTATTTGTTTAAAATTCAACAACACCCTATTATGAGAGCATTTTTCGAAGGTATACAGTGGTTATTTGAAAACGTGTTATTCTTGCCGCATGATTTTTTACGTAAATTAGAATTGTCGAGCTGGTCAGCTGCCAACATCATCAATTGGATTTTTATGTTAATCTGTACAGCGGCGATGTACTATTGGATCAAACAATTGCAATTGCACAAAGCCAACAACGAAGAATTTCAAGATACAACGGCACACTCGTTCTTGACTAAATAAGGTCAAAGCCGATATCTTTTCTATAATACATCGTATCAAAATGTAGTTTGTCTATGTTTTGATACGATTTTTTTAGTGCCTCTTGGAAACCATTTCCATAAGATGTTACGGCCAACACACGTCCGCCATTACTCACCACTTGCTCATCTTTGAACGCGGTTCCTGCGTGAAAAACCAGCGAATCGGATACCGCATCCAAACCCGAAATGGGCATGCCTTTGGCGTACTCTTCGGGATATCCGCCCGAAACCAACATTACGGTTGTGGCACTACGTGGATCAATTTCAAGTGCTATCTCGTCCAATTTTTGTTCGGCCACGGCTTGAAAAACAGCCACCAAATCCGATTGAATGCGGGGGATAACCACCTCAGTTTCCGGATCACCCATGCGCACATTGTATTCTATAACCATGGGTTCGCCTTTTACGTTGATCAACCCAATAAAAACGAACCCTTTGTATTCGATGCCCTCTTTTTGCAAACCAGCAATCGTAGGTTTTACAATGCGAGATTCTATTTTTTCCATCAAGACGGCATCAGCAAATGGAACTGGCGAAACAGCGCCCATTCCTCCGGTATTTAATCCGGTATCGCCTTCGCCTATGCGTTTGTAATCTTTGGCAGTGGGCAATAGTTTGTAATTTTTTCCGTCAGTCAATACAAAACAGCTTAGTTCAATTCCGTCCAGAAATTCTTCGATCACCACTTTAGAACTGGCTTGTCCAAACTTGGCGTCCACCAACATGTGGCGCAATTCCTGTTGGGCTTCTTCCAAATGTTGTAGAATCAACACGCCTTTACCGGCCGCTAAACCATCGGCTTTGAGCACATAGGGCGGTTGTAAAGTTTCCAAAAATTGACAACCTTCTTCTACCGTTTCTTTGGTGAAACTCGCATAGGCCGCTGTAGGGATTTGGTGACGCACTAAAAATTCTTTGGCAAATTCTTTACTGCCTTCCAACTGGGCACCAACTTTGGATGGGCCGATAACCGGAATAGTAGCCAACAAAGCATCCGCTTTAAAATAATCGTAAATTCCCTTAACTAAAGGATCTTCGGGTCCCACCACCACTAGGTTTATTTTTTCTTGTAGAACGGTATTTTTTACCGCTTCAAAATCGGTTGGAGAGAGAGCCAAATTGGTAGCGATGGAGGCCGTTCCTGCGTTTCCGGGTGCTACAAAAAGTTGTTCACACAAAGGCGATTGTACCATTTTCCAGGCCAAGGCGTGTTCTCTTCCTCCTGATCCTAACAATAAAATTCTCATGGGTGTGTGGGTTTGAAATGTGCCGCAAAAATAAGGGCTTTTGGCCAATAAAATCAAAAAAAAGAAGCCGTGCAGCCAATCCTGCTGCATTAATACTATTTTTGGTAAAAAATTACTCGTGTTGAAGCTGTTTAACCTTTCGTTGCAACTCAATGGCTATCCCATCCGATGGGCCAAACAACATTTGAATTCCTTGATTGAACTTCCCGAAGCGGAATTTATCACCCAACACGAAGCGCAAAAAAAGGCCCTACTGGATTTTCATTTGCAGCACAATTCCTTTTACCAAAAAAAAGTTGGTGATAGAAAAGATCTTAGTTGGGAACAGTTGCCCATCCTGCAAAAAAGCGATTACCAAGTGCCCTTGTCTGAACGATTTTCTACAGGATATTCAGAGAAAAACTGTTACCTCAACAAAACCTCAGGCTCCAGCGGCGATCCGATGGTGTTTGCCAAAGACAAAAATTGTCACGCCTTAATTTGGGCCAACATCATGCGTAAATTTGCCTGGCACGGGATTGATTTCAATCGGTCGTATCAAGCGCGATTTTACGGAATGCCCATGGCCTTTTGGCCGCAAAAACTGCTCCGCATTAAAGACTTTTTGAGCAACCGCTACCGGATGAATATTTTTGATTTATCCGATCAAGGTCTTGATAAAATGATTCAGCAATTTGCCAGCAAACGCTTTGATTACATCAATGGCTATACCAGCGCAATTGTGTTATTGGCCAAACAGTTAGAATCAAAAAACAGGGTGTTAAAAACGCTTTGTCCTAGTTTAAAGGTCTGTATTGTAACCTCTGAAATGCTTTTTGA
>JAGNTC010000040.1 GCA_017987725.1 Flavobacterium sp. | reverse complement strand
ATCCATTCTCTTTTTCACTGCCGCTCCTTCTTCTTTAGCCGCAGCTAAAACTTCAGAGGCCAATTTTTGAGCCATAGATTTTTCGTTTCTTCTTCTGGCGTAAAGGATTAACCATTTCATTGCCATCGAAATTTTACGGTCTGGTCTGATTTGCATTGGAATTTGGAATGTAGCTCCACCTACTCTACGGCTACGTACTTCTACGTGAGGCATAACGTTGGTTAATGCATCTTTCCAAACTTCTAGCGCTGGTTTTTCAGCGTCTTGCTTTTTGCTTTCTACAATGTCAATTGCATCATAAAAAACTTTAAAAGCTGTTGATTTTTTTCCGTCCCACATTAAGTTGTTCACAAAACGCGTTACCAGTTGGTCGTTAAACCTCGGATCTGGTAAAAGGGGTCTTTTTTTGGCCGCTCTTTTTCTCATGTCTTTTTCTTAAAAGTTTTTAACTTACTTTTTTGCTTCTTTTGGGCGTTTCGCACCGTACTTAGATCTTCTTTGTGTTCTTCCTGCTACACCTGATGTATCAAGCGCACCACGCACAATGTGGTATCTAACTCCTGGTAAATCTTTTACCCTTCCACCCCTAACTAATACTATCGAATGCTCTTGTAGATTGTGACCTTCACCAGGGATGTAAGCATTTACTTCATTTCCGTTAGTCAAACGTACACGAGCTACTTTACGCATCGCTGAGTTTGGTTTTTTTGGAGTTGTAGTGTAAACACGCGTACAAACACCTCTTCGTTGAGGACAAGAATCTAAAGCAACCGATTTACTCTTCTTAGTTATCTGAGTTCTTCCAGTTCTTACTAATTGTTGAATTGTTGGCATAATTAATACTAAAAATTACTTATATATTAAATTTCCCGCTTTTTACGGGGTTGCAAATGTAATAATTATTTTTAACCAAACAAATCTTAAAACATTAATTTTCATTCAACTAGTTTCGCAATTTAATTTACGTGATTCCTAAAAAGAAAAGCTGTTTTTTTGCGTTTGAAAATTTAGATCAACCCAACTATTTTGAGAAAACTAATTTTTTTATGCCTTTTACAACTTGCCGTATTCTGTTCGTATGCGCAATCGATCCGTTTGCGTGTGAGTAGCAATTCGTCACAGGAACAAAAAATTATAGACTCAATCCCTGTTAAACAAAAACACGAATCCCTTGCATCTGCTCTTGAGGCGGGAAACCAATTGATGGAGGCGCTTCAAAAAAAAGGGTATTTGGAATCGTCCTACACCAAACTCAAGCAACCCAATGACAGTATTTGTGAGTTGCACTTTGATTTAAAATCACTTACCAAAACAGCACGCATCTATTGTGGAGAGCAACGAGCCCTTTTTTCAAACAGCCCTTACACCCTCGTGGGCGACACACTCGTAGTTCCGTATGTTTCTATTACAACTGCCTTGGAGAGTGGATTAAAAAATCTTGAAAAAAACGGACAAGTATTAGCCAAGCTGCAACTTGTATCGATAGAAAAGCATTCCAATTACATAACAGCTAATTTGCAGTACACGGCAGAGCAAAACAGAAAATTAGACGCACTAGTTCTTCGCGGATTCACCAATTTTCCGGCTGGGCATCTAAAAAGCCTAACCAAGCAGTATCAAAAAAACACCTTTAACGCAGCTCTGGCCAAGAGAATAAAAAAAGACTTCGACTCCTACCCGTTTTGTACACAAATCAAACCGCCAGAAATTCAATTTACCAAAGACAGCACTTCCCTATATATATATGTACAAAAACGCAACGCAAATAGTTTTGATGGATTTCTTGGTTTCTCTAACAACGAGTCAAGAAACATTGTCCTTTCAGGCTATGTTGATGTGGTTCTTCAGAATGTATTAAACCGCGGTGAATCAATAGAAATAAATTGGAAAAGCAACGGCAACCTACAAAAAACCTTTGCTGGACAAGTTGAATTGCCCTATCTATTTGGAAGTCCACTGGCACTCAAAGCAAATTTGCAGATATTTCAACAAGACAGCACCTTTCAACGCACCAAAACCGACGTGCAACTGGGCTATTGGTTTCGATTCAACAAACGGGCTTATTTGGGTTATCAATCAACTGAATCGAGCGATATCCAGAACGTAAATCTAGCAACCCTCTCCGATTTTACAAATCAATTTACCACTGCCAACTACAGCTATACCGATTATTCAAACGAGGAATTGGTGTTTCCAGAACGAGCAAAGATGACTATCACTATTGGCTTAGGAAACAGAAACACGTCTACCCAAAAAAATAGGCAATATTATATGTCCTCCTATTTAATGAAAGACTGGAAAATCAATACCAAAAACCAACTACTCGTCCGGAATGAATTGTATTATTTACAAAGCAAAAGCTATTTAATTAATGAGTTGTTGCGTTACGGAGGAATTAACTCCATAGTTGGGTTCAACGAAAATAGCTTGCAAGGAAATTTTTTGAATGCGGCGCGTGTAGAATACCGCAAAAACTTAAGCCAAACACTGTATTGGTCATCCGTGTTAGATTATGGTTTTTATCAAGACAAAACAATATCAGAACAGTATGAATCCCTTACTGGCATAGGCACTGGACTCAAATTGGCAAACAAAAATGGCTTGTTGAGTATACTCTATGCAGTGGGGTCAACTGCCAAACAACAACTCGATACCAAGAACGCCTTGATTCAGATTAGCTTCAAAACCTTTTTTTAGTTATTAACAAAACGTTAAGTTTTTTAACAAAAAATTTGGTGTTAACAAAAAAAAAATTCACATTTGGAAGCTAATTTAAAATTTTATCAAATGAAATTAAAATGTAATGGATTACTAACGCTTCTGTTAGTATGTGTAACGCAACTCATGTTTGCGCAAGACAATCCTGTGACAGGCATTGTTAATGACCAAGGTGGAATGCCCATTCCTGGTGTTAATGTGGCTGTGAAAGGGTCGTCTAAAGGGACTCAAACCGACATCGACGGTAACTTCAAAATTGCTGCCGAGAAAGGTAATGTACTCGTTTTCTCTTTTATTGGCATGAAAACACAAGAAGTTGTATTTTCAGGTGGACCAATGAAAGTAGTAATGAAAGATGGCGCTGTTGAACTTGACGGCGTAGTCGTAACGGCACTTGGTGTTAAAAAATCAGAGAAAGCGGTAACCTATGCTGCTCAATCAGTGAAGGGAAATGCCCTTACTGAAGCCCGTGAGCAAAATTTAGTTAATGCTTTATCTGGCCGAGTAGCTGGGGTTCAAGTAACAAACTCATCAGGAGCGGTAGGATCTTCTTCTCGTATTGTATTAAGAGGAGCGTCAACCATTACTGGAAATAACGAAGCTTTGTTTGTGATTGACGGTGTTCCGTTTGACAACACAAGTTACGGAAACTCTGGTTCAAGTGGTGGTAGAGATTTACCAAATGGTGCTGCTAGTATCAATCCAGACGATATTGAATCTGTAACGGTGTTAAAAGGACCAACTGCTGCTGCTTTGTACGGTATTCGCGCGAGCAAAGGGGTAATTTTGATTACAACAAAATCGGGTAAGAAAAAAGACAAATTTGAGGTTTCATTTAACTCAAATACCACGTTTTCAAATCCACTTGTACTTCCTAACTACCAAAACTCGTATGGTCAAGGAGCAACTTCTGACTACTTTGAGTTCGTTGATGGTGCTGGTGGCGGTTACAATGACGGTGTGGATGAAAGCTGGGGACCTGCTTTAGACAGAGGATTGTCATTTGTACAATGGGACTCGTTTAAAAACGGAGGTCAACCTACTCCATGGGTTTCTCAACCAAACAACGTGAAAGACTTCTTTGAAACTGGAGTAGCTAGAACAAACAACATTACCATTTTAAATGGTGGAGAAAATTCAAACTTCAGATTATCGATTGGTAACAGTGACGAAAAAGGGATGATTCCTTTTACTGAATTCAAAAAATTCAACGTAGGTTTCAACGGTAACATGACACTTGGGAAAAAATTAACGGCTGGAATCAGCATGAACTACTTCAACAACAACAGTGGAAACCTTCCTAATGTGGGTTACTCTAGTCAGAATGTGGTACAGCAGTTTATTTGGTCTGCACGTAACGTGTATTTCCCAGCACTTAAAGATTGGAGAAGTTTCCCATTAGCGGGCGCAAATACTCCAGCTGCAGGTACTCCTGCTAACTGGAATACCAATTTCCAAAACAACCCGTACTGGCATCTTGAAACAAACAAAAACACCTTTGATCAAGACAGAATTACTGGTAATACATATATCAATTACAAATTCACTGAGAACTTGAATTTAAATGGGAAATTAATGATTGACCATTATTCTCAAAGAGAAACGCTTCGCAACGAAATCGGATCAAACGAGAACATTGATGGATATTATGCTGAAATTGGTAGACGATACACTGAGCTTAACTCAGAAGCTATTTTGAATTACCAAAAAAACCTTTCAGAAGATTGGACTGTTAGTTTGAATGCTGGGGTAAACTCCATGTCACGCGTGAGCACAAGAATGGTTGGTGAATTAACAGGAGGTCTAGAATTACCAGGTTTGTTTACCTTATCTAACGTAAAAGCAGGTACTACACCAAGTATTGACTCTGATTACACTGAGCAAAGAATAAACAGTGTACTTACATTTGGACAAATTGGATACAAAGGGTATGCGTTTGTTGACTTTTCAGGAAGAAATGACTGGGCTTCTGTATTGCCTTCTAAAAACAATTCCTTCTTCTATCCAGCTGTTTCTGGATCATTAGTGCTTTCAGAAATATTTGACATCAAATCAACTAAAATTGGTTATGCAAAATTAAGAGGAGGTTGGTCTAAAGTTGGTGGCGTGGGTCCTCTTGATCCATACAGCTTAAACCAAACGTTTACACTTACTAACAACAATTTTGGTACCATTTCATCGGTTCCAAACACACAATGGAATCCAAACCTTAAGCCAGAGAGCACAACAGGAGTTGAATTTGGTCTTGATATTAATGCTTTCAACAACAGATTGCGTTTTAGCTCTACCTACTACAACCAAACCAGTAACAATTTGATCTTACCTCTTCAAATTGATGCCGCTTCTGGGTTTACTTCATCATGGGAAAACGCTGGTGAAATGAATAACAAAGGAATTGAATTGCAATTAGGGGCTACCGTAGTAAAGAAAAATGATTTCTCTTTTGATGTAGACTTAAACTTTGCAAAAAACACCAACGAAGTCGTGAGCTTAGGATTAACTGATGCGTATGTATTGGGGGGTCAATGGGACATGGAACTTCAAGCTAGAACAGGAGAAGCCTACGGTTCTATTGTAGGATACCCTTTCTTGCGTAACGATGCTGGACAAATAATCTACGAAAATGGATTGCCTAAAGTAAATAACGAAGAAAAAGTGGTTTTGGGTAACATTACTCCGGATTGGACTGGTGGTGCCAACTTTACATTCAAATACAAAAACTTCGATTTGAGCACTTTATTAGATGCTAAAATGGGAGGTGACATCTTTTCAATGTCTTACATGTGGGGTAGATATGCCGGTACTTTAGAGGAAACTCTTATTGGAAGAGAAACGGGTGTTGTAGGTAATGGCGTTGTTTCTGACGGAAACGGTGGCTATGTACCAAACAGCACAGTAGTTGATGCAAAAACATTCAACCAATTTGCTTACGATTACTCTAACTTCACAGAAAGTGGTGTTTTTGACGCAAGCTATGTGAAACTTAGACAAATTATTGTGGGTTATTCTTTACCTAAAAAATGGTTAACTGGAACTTTTATTCAGGACTTTAGAGTTTCATTAGTGGGTAGAAACTTGGCCATTCTTTACAAAAACGTTCCACACATCGATCCAGAAACTGGATTTAGCAGTGCCAACGGCGAACAAGGTCAAGAATTTGGTCAGTTGCCTTCTGCAAGATCTTACGGATTTAACGTTAATATAAAATTCTAATCAGACATGAAAAAAATAGTTTATTTATTGATTGCAGTTACTGCTTTTTGGAGCTGCGATAATGGATTTGAAGAGGTAAATATCTCTCCAAATAGCTCACAAACAACAGATCCTAATTTGTTGCTTTCGTCTGCTATGATTGTTACCCAAAACACCTTATATAACGCACAAATTGGTGGTGATATGGGTTTGTGTTGGGCACAACACTGGTCAAAAGTTCAGTACAACTCAGAGGAAAGATATACGCCAAGACGTGCGGTGATGAATTCTGTTTGGACTAACTTATATGCTAGCTCAATCACCGAATGCAAAGCGGCGCGTGCGTTTGCTGTAGCAGAAGGAAATACAAACTTACAAGCAATCAGTTTGGTATTGGAAGCCAATAACTTTCAAATACTAACCGATATTTTTGGACCAGTTCCTTTTAACGAAGCTTGCGTGCCAGGTAACTCTAAACCAGTTCACGATTCACAAGAAGCTGTTTATGTGGGCATCTTGGGCTTATTAGACCAAGCTGAAACACTTTTCGCTACCGGTAGCGGTGAGTTCAAATCAAGTGCTGACTTTATTTACGGTGGAAATGTAGCCAAATGGAGAAAATTTGCTGCCTCATTGAAACTAAAAGCCTTGATGAGAATTTCAGGTAAAAGAGACGTATCGGCTGAAGTAACTGCCTTGGTAAATTCAGGTTTATTGATGTCATCAAACAGTGATAGTGCTCAACTTGCCTACACTGCTTCTCAACCAGATGCAAACCCAATTTATGAAACCATCGTATATGGAAATCGTGCAGAATACAAAGTAAGCTCTGTATTGGTTGAAAAATTAAATTTATTAAATGATCCACGCTTAGGTGTTTACGCACAAGTTAATAATGCCAATGCCTATGTTGGAAACATTCCTGGGGTTGAAAATCCAGGAAATTACAACGGCTTTTCTTCACCTGGAACCAGCTACCTATCTGCAACTTTACCAGGCGTTTTACTTTCGTATGCCCAAGTTGAATTGTATTTAGCTGAGGCAGCACTTAAAGGAATTATTGCCGGTGGAATTCCAGCTGCAGATACCCATTACAGAAATGGAATTACTGCAAATATGGAAGCGAATGGTCTAACAGGTGCAGGACTTGCCACTTATTTAGCACAACCTTCTTTAGACTTTTCAACCGTTGATGGCGGAAAAGAAAAAATTGGTTTACAAATGTGGTTTGCCTTATACGGTCAAGGTATTGAGGCATGGACAGAATGGAGAAGAACTGGTCAACCTGCATTATCAGTAGTGGTAGATGCTCAAATCAGTGCTATTCCAAAACGTTTTTACTATTCAACAGATTCAAACAATTTTAATCAAGCAAACTACCAAGCAGCTGTGGGAACTCTAGATAATGGAGACACCATGTTGTCAAAAGTTTGGTGGATGAATTAATTCAAAAACTATGAAAAAATATATTTATTTATTTCTGACAATAGCATCATTTGGTGTTATGTCGTGTGATAACCTGGAACAAGACGTTCTCACTGGTAACAAAAATGAAGGAGGATTGTTGAACGTAAAAAACATCCTTGTTCCTTACGTAGTGGGTAACGGAAACGATTTTGAATACAAAGCGTCAATTTCTGCTTTTCAAGGAGACGTAAAAGTTCAATCTGTAGACATCTACAAAACGTTCACATCAGTAGACGGAGTATCTTCCAATACTGCCTTGTTAAAAACAATAACTTTCCCCAATACGGCGCAAGTTGAGAACTTAGATTTTACTGCCACCTACAATGAATTGATTGCTGGCTTACAAATTGATGGCGTAGCACTTTCTTCTGATGATTCTAATTTAAACATTGGAGATTACTGGACATTAAAGTACGTATCTAGAACCTCTGCAGGTACTTCTGCCGAGAATTTAAAAACTACTAAAGTAGCTGTGGGTACTCGTTTTGCTGGCCAATACTCAGTTGTTCAATGTGAATACTGGAGAATTGGAGTAATTCGTCCAGATGTTACAGGACCATTTTTAGGAACAGTAGTAACCATTGAATCTGTTAATTCAACTACATACAGAAAATTAGAATATTGTGGACCATTCTCCGGTAACGAATTCTATTTTACAATTGATTCTGGTGACAATGTTTTAGTTCCTACTACTTACAATGGTGAAGCGCAAATCTTAAATGCGTTACCAGCTATTAATTGTACTGAAAATCCCGGCGAAATGACAAATGCATGTGGTTTTGCTGGTATTCAAAACAAAGCGGTTCGTGATGATGTGGATGGAAAAGACAGACTGTATATGTCATATGGTTACCTTGCCGCTACAGGATCGAGAGAATTTTATGAAGTACTTGAAAAAGTTGTCGAATAATTAAACCAAAATTAAAATGAAAAAAATATTTAATACAAAATTTAGTTTAGCGCTCGCTTTTGCCTCGTTACTTTTGACTTCTTGTGACGACAAAGGGGATGCAACAGGCTACAGCACCTTAATTGTTGCTGAAGGCGTTGTGGGGACCATCAATTTAGATGCGCCTTTAGCGGCTTCTCAAACAGTAAGAGAAGGTGATCAAGGGGTTTATACCTACAACATCACTTTAAACAAGCCACAATCGGTTGACATTCACATCAAAATTTCTCAAATAGACGGAAATGCTGATGATCATGATTTTGAATTTACCAGTGAAATAGTTATTCCTGCTTATTCAACGGTAGGTGTTGGTGAAATCAAAATTTTGAATGACGAGGATGATGAAGACAATGAAACCTTCAAACTACGCATTGGCGATGTAAATACCTCTAATGCTTTGGTAACTTCACAAGAATTATCATTTGAAATCATTGATTGCTATTCAGACTTAGCCGGTACGTATGACTACGTAACGACCAACTGCTACACACCAGGGCCACCGTCAGGAACTGCTGCAGGTCCATTTACAGGAACTGTAACTTTTGCTGCTACAGCTGATGCAGGAGTCTATGCTCTTTCTGACGCTTCTTTTGGTGGATGGGTTGGATTATATGGTCCAGACAACTTTGCAACTGGAGTAAAATTTGTTGATTTATGTGGTGAAATCGCCTACAGCGGTGTTGACCAGTACAACGAAGTATTTACTTTTTCAAATTTAGTAATCAACGGATCGCAGATGTCATTCCACTGGGAAAACGACTACGGCGAATATGGTGATACCACACTTACTAGACCTGATGGATCTAACTGGCCTAATTTGACCTTACAACCGTAATTCAAATTTGCTAATAAGCTAAACCACCCGTTTCCGCGGGTGGTTTTTTTATATCTTTGCGCCATGGAAAAAGAAAACCTCATATTTGGCATACGTGCCATTATTGAAGCTGTACAAGCCGGAAAATCGGTAGATCGTGTGTTTTTACAAGCCGATGCCCAAGGCGAATTGATGAAAGACTTACTCAAAGTACTCAAGCGCGGCGATGTTAATTTCACTTACGTACCCGTTGAAAAACTCAACCGACTCACGCAAAACAACCACCAAGGTGCAGTGGCTACTATCTCGCCTATTGGATTTCTTTCCATCGAAGAAATAGTTACCGCTACTCTAGCCTCACAAGAAAAACCCTTGTTTCTTATCTTGGATCAAATTTCAGATGCACGCAATTTTGGCGCCATCATCCGAACGGCCGAATGCACCGGTGTACACGGTATCATCATCCAGAAATCAGGCGCAGCCCCAGTAAACGGCGACACTGTAAAAACATCCGCAGGAGCGGTATTTAATATTCCCATTTGCAAAGTAGAACACATCAAAGACGCCTTGTTTTATTTGCAAGGCAGCGGCATCAAGACCGTAGCGGCTACCGAAAAAACAGAGCAATCACTTTATGAATTAGGCCTAAACGAACCCTTGGCTATCATTATGGGCAGCGAAGAGCGAGGCATCAATCCCTCCGTATTGAAATTAGTTGACGAGAAAGCCAAACTTCCCATGTATGGAAGCATTGGATCTCTGAATGTTTCAGTGGCTTGTGGCGCGTTTTTGTATGAAGTGGTCAGACAACGCAGTTAATACTATAACTTCTCCCCTTCCTTTGGTTTAAAGGTGTACACGTATTCTATAGCTTGAGGATTTACTCCTTCCACATTTTCTTCTTCAGCCACAGGCGTATTCACAAAATTCCCGTGTTCATCAAAATGCTTCATAAACGGATCTTCCTCGGGCTTGAATCCGGGCTTTTCCCAGGAATATTGCAAGTCGGACACATAGTCGGGGGTTTTGAAGCGAATGGCCATCACCAAACCTACCAGTAATCCGGCCAAATGACCTTCCCAAGAAATTTGCAATTCACCTGTGGTGATAGGACTCGGAAATACATACCACACCATGCCACCGTAGACCAACACAACTGATAAACTCAGGGCCATGAGTCGGTAATACTGCGTATACAAGCCTTTGAAGAAAATAAACGAAACCAACACATACACCAAACTACTCGCACCTATATGCACCGAGTCTCGACCAATTACCCAAGTGAGCAATCCCGAGAACAAAATGCCATACACCAATACTTTGAGTGAAAGTTCCCGGTAAAAGTAAATGAGCGCCGTGCCCAAAATAAAAAGCGGAATCGAGTTGTTGGCCAAATGCTGCAAATTGGCGTGCAAAAACGGACTAAAAAGCACGCCTTGCATGCCTTCAAAAGTTCTGGGAGTTATCCCATGACTAGCCATGTCTACATGGAAAACACGCTCTGCACTCCAAACCAGCCACATTAAAAGGAGTAGCAAGCTGGGCACCAACCAAACCGAGGGCGTAAATTTAAAATGTTGCGTGTCGTTCATATTTAATTTCTCTGCATAAACCTATTCAAAAATACCACCAAAGTAGTTGTTGTGCTAATTTGTCATAAATATAGTTGAACAGAAGATATATAGAAATTTCATCCTAAATATGTTTAAATTTGTTTGCCCTACAATTTTTCAAATCAAAAATCAAAAATCAAAAATCAACAATCAACAATCGTTAATCATTCATGGAAGCTCCTTTAGCCGAACGCATTCGTCCCCAACAGCTCTCTGACTACATCAGTCAATTGCATTTGGTGGGACCTACGGGTTCGCTCACCCAACAAATCGAAAAAGGAATTATTCCTTCGCTCCTATTTTGGGGACCTCCAGGCACGGGCAAAACTACCTTGGCACAAATTATTGCCCAAGAATCCAAACGGCCTTTTTATGTGCTAAGCGCAATCAATTCGGGAGTAGCTGCCGTGCGAGAAGTAATTGACAAAGCCAAACAAAGCGGCGGCATCTTCACGGCCAAAAACCCCATTTTGTTTATCGATGAGATCCATCGTTTCAGCAAATCACAGCAGGATTCGCTTTTGGCCGCGGTTGAAAAAGGATGGATCACCTTAATTGGCGCCACCACCGAAAACCCCAGTTTTGAAGTAATTCCTGCCTTATTGTCGCGTTGTCAGGTCTATGTGCTCAATCCATTCACCAAAACCGATTTGGAAGCTTTATTGCATCGCGCCATGACGGTAGATCCTTACTTACAAAGCAAAAACATACACTTAATCGAAACCGAGGCCTTGTTGCGGCTTTCAGGCGGTGACGGCAGAAAACTCTTAAATATTTTTGAATTGGTCGTAAACGCCTCGGCTGAAAGCGAAATTCAAATTACCAACGAACGCGTGTTGCAGTTGGTGCAGCAGAATACCGTCTTGTACGACAAAACCGGCGAACAACATTACGACATCGTTTCGGCCTTTATCAAATCAATCAGAGGCAGTGATCCCAACGCAGCCGTCTATTGGCTGGCACGCATGATTGAGGGCGGCGAAGATGTGAAATTCATCGCCAGACGAATGCTAATTTTATCCAGCGAAGATATTGGCAACGCCAACCCAACCGCCTTGATTATGGCCAACAATACCTTTCAAGCGGTGGCGACTATTGGGTATCCCGAAAGCCGAATTTTACTGAGCCAATGTGCGGTCTATTTGGCCACCTCCCCAAAAAGTAATGCTTCTTATATGGCCATTGGGAATGCACAAGCCTTGGTAAAACAAACGGGGGATTTAGCTGTTCCCCTCCATTTACGCAATGCCCCAACCAAACTCATGAAAGAGCTGGGCTATGGCGAAGAATACCAGTACTCTCACAATTATGCCAACAACTTTAGCGAACAAGAATTTTTACCCGATGCCATTCAAGAAACGAAACTTTATGAACCAGGTAACAATGCGAGGGAAAATGGCGTGCGGGAGTTTTTAAAAAACCGTTGGAAAGACAAGTACAATTATTAATTCAAAATAAAAAAGCCAATGAAAACAGCAGTTGATTATTGGTTACCACGAATAATAGGGAGTGGCTCAATTTTGTTTGTAAGCGGATTTGCGCTCGACGCATTCTCGGGCAATCAACCTATTACCAGTAAACTAGTAGATTTTGCGATTCATTTAGCCCCCAGTTATTT
Organism: Flavobacterium sp.; assembly: GCA_017987725.1. GTDB lineage: Bacteria > Bacteroidota > Bacteroidia > Flavobacteriales > Flavobacteriaceae > Flavobacterium. The sequence continues at coordinate 2,113 of JAGNTC010000040.1, read as the reverse complement.
ACTCTCGGCGCTACTTTTTACAGCTTGGCGATGGGAAAAGTTGGGTGGTTTCTTGTATCTTGTGGTAGGATTGGCGTGCAGTCCACTCTTGTTTGTATTGAATTACCAAAACAATCATTCGGCGCTCATTTGTTTGCAAATTGTGGGCGTGATTTGTGGGCCACTGTTCGTAACGGGACTTTTATTTTTACGCTACCATTACCGCCAACAAAAAAGCTAGAATTTCACTAAAACAGGCTGCGATTGCAACACCTCGTTGGCAAAATACTCAAAATACCATTGGGCATTTTTTTGGACCAAAACCCCTTGCAGCTCACCTTTGTAAGCGATAAAACAGACTGGATTTGAGGTCAAAACCAATTTATAGATTACTTTAGGACTGCTGTCTACCAATTGAAATCCAGTAGCAATGGGCTGAGCATACAACAGCTGCTGTGTTTGGGTCGAATCAATCGGTTGAACGGTTAATGGCGAAGCTGGTGTTGACGATTGGTACTTGTAATTCAATTCTCGAAAGGTGGTAAAGGCATCTCTAAATGCCTGACTGTAGGAAATTTTAAAATCTTTTTCTTTGCTCCTTCCCTCTTTTGATTGCAGGACAAGCTTATTTTTACAATCCTTGAGCGTGATCACGAGTTTCGTTGTGAGGAAATTTCCGGTACTTTCTACATCAGCAAACAATTTGTTGCAATTGTAATTTACCAAGGAATCCGGCAAGGTTTCGGAGTCAAAAAACACAGTAAATCCCAATTTTTCAAAATGAATTTTTACCAAGCTATTCAAATTGTACTGGTCTTTTTGCTTTAAAAATGAAAATTTCTCGGGCACGATTAAATAGCGATACGAATTGATCTCGTGTTGCGCAAAACCAAAACAGGTCCACAATACAAAAAAAAAGACAAGTGATTTTTTCATGAGGCTAAAATATAGTTTTAAGTTCAAGTAAATGATTTATTTGACATATAGAGGAAGGAGTTTCTTCTTGATACGGATTGAAAAAAATAGCTTGTATCCCAAAATCGATCGCTCCTTGTACATCGGCTTCGAACGAATCACCGATCATCACACTGTTTGATTTTTGGGCCTCGGCCACCTGCAAGGCATGAGCAAAAATAAGGGGATTAGGTTTTTTAGCACCTGCCATTTCCGAATTGGTGATGGTTTTAAAATAGGGCGTTAAATTGGATTGATGCATTTTACGGTACTGCACTTCAGCAAATCCATTGGTAATCACATGTAAGACATACTTGGATTGCAAATAACTGAGCACCTCATGAACCCCGTCAAACAAATGATTGAACTCCGGTAAATACCGGATATAATCTATGGCCATTTGATTGATTTCATCGTCTGAAATTTCTACGCCCAAGGCATCAAAGGATTGTTTAAGCCGCTGATACCGCAACTCATCGTGTGTCATTTGATCTATCTGGTACAATTGCCAACAGGCTTTGTTGATGGGAATATAAACCCCTATAAAATCAGCAACTTGAATGTGAGGATACTTGGCATCAAAAATTTGCGCAAAGGCCAATTCCGAGTTTTTATCGAAATCCCACAACGTGTGATCCAAATCAAAAAAGAGGTGTTGTATACTGTTTTTCATACTTAAAAATCAGTGACAAATGTCGTAAAATAATAGACTCATTAAGCCAAATCACAAAATACCTGCATCGGCAAAACTAAAATAATTGGACTCGGTTACGATGAGGTGATCCAATACTTTTACGTCTAACAAACTTCCGGCTTGCTTCAATTTTTTGGTGAGTTGTAGATCGGCCTCACTGGGTTTTAAAGTGCCTGACGGATGGTTATGACACAAAATTACTTGCACTGCCCCCAACTCAAGCGCTTTTTTAAAGACCAAACGCACATCCACCACGGTACCGGTAATGCCGCCTTTGCTGAGCTGCGCTTTGTGGAGCACTTTGTTGGAATTATTGAGGTAAATGATCCAAAATTCTTCGTGCGGTAAAACACCCAATACCGGCTGCATGAGTTCAAAAACATGATGACTCGATTTGACTTCGGCCAACAAAACGGGGTCTTGGGTTCGGCAGCGTCTACCCAATTCAAGGGCGGCTACCAAGGTGAGTGCTTTGGCTGCCCCAAT
>JAGNTC010000162.1 GCA_017987725.1 Flavobacterium sp. | reverse complement strand
CCGTAGTGTAGGGTCCAATGATCAACTCATCGCCTTTGGATAATCCGGAGATTACCTCAATATTGGTATCGTCTTGAATGCCGGTTTTGATCACTTTAATCACGGCTTTGGATCCTTTTTTGACAAATACACACTCCATTTTTTTGTCGCTTTTTGACTTGATGGTTTGGTCTGTTGCTTCATCTTCCACAACTATTTTTTTAACCGGAGTGGTATCTGTTTTGATGACTACGGCACTAATGGGCACCCCAATTACGTTTTCTTTTCGTTTGGTAATGATGTCAACGGTAGCTGTCATACCTGGACGAAAGGGCGAATAACTGGCGGGTTTCCCGGCCACCAAATCAGCATAGGATGATTTGACAATGCGTACTTTGACTTTAAAATTGGTCACCTGATCAGCCGTTAAGGTAGTACTTGCAGAATTTGAAATACTCGTCACGACTCCTTTGAATTGCTTTTTGAGGTAGGCATCTACTTCCACATTTGCCGAATCACCCACACTGATTTTTACAATATCATTTTCGTTTACGTCTACTTCAACCTCCATATTATTTAGGTTGGCTACACGCAACAGTTCGGTTCCAGTCATTTGTTGGGTTCCTAAAACGCGTTCACCCAATTCGACGTTGAGCATAGAAATAGTCCCGTCTGCAGGCGCATATATGGTGGTGCGACCCAAATTATCTTTGGCTTCATTTACTGTTGCCGAGGCACTTCTCACGTTGAAATAGGCCGATTGTTTATTGGCTTTGGCCGATTCAAAAGCTGATACCGCTTTGTCCCAATCCGACTTAGAAATGATGCCTTTGTCAAATAAGGTTTTGTTTCTGTCGAAGTTGGCTTTGGCCTCATTATAGGCGGCATCGGCTTGACTCAACCCAGCTTTGGTCTGCGAAAGCCCAGCAACAGTTCGGTTATAGCCTGAGGTATATAAATCGGGGTTGATCTTCACTAATAAATCACCTTTTTTTACTACCTGCCCTTCTTTAATGGGAAGCGAGATAATTTCTCCCGATACTTCAGATGAAATCTTTACCTCAATTTCAGGCTGAATTTTACCCGTAGCCGAAACAGTTTCAATAATTGTAATTTCATTGGCTTTGGCCACTTCAACTTCAATGATGTTCTCTTTGGAACCAAGCATATTCAGTTTAGAAAGGGTAACAAGGACAACAACAAGTAAAATTGCTGAACCAACAAGAATGTAGGTGGTTTTTTTTGACATAACTTACGGTTTTAATATAATGGGTAGACCAAAATAAAATTCAACAATTTTGGTTCTAAAAATATAATCATATTTGGTGCGCAACACTTCGGACTGAGCATTTACAAATAAGGTTTGTGCTTGGTTGTACTCAAAGGTATTCATGAGTCCCACATCAAAGCGTTCTTTGGCATAGGCCAATGCGGTACTCCGCGCATCGCGAGCCGTTAACGCTGACTCATAGGCTTTGTAGGCGCCTTGGGCATCTGTAAAGGCCGAGTAGATGGTACGCTCCAAATCTAATTCACTTTGTGCATACGCAATTTTGGTGCGTTCAAAAGCTACTTTGGCACGCATGACGTTGTACTTAGCTGAAAAACCATTAAATATAGGTACGTTGAGTTGCAAGCCAAACTGATGTCCTTTGTTGTTGTTGAATTGTTGACTAAACGGCAAAGGGCCTCGTGTGCCTATGAGGTTCCCAGTGGCGTCAAAAAGTGGAATATCGGCATAGGAAATCCTGGAATTAAAGCCATAAAAGCCTTGAATGGTAGGTTGGTATGCCGATCTAGCAATGCTGATGTCTTTATTAGCAACGTTCATATTGGTTTTGGCTAATTTGAGTTCCACTCTGTTTTCTTTCGCTTTGGAGATAATGGCAGCCGGTGTTTGAAACATGACCTCGCTTTGAACCGCTTGGTAATCGGCGTCGACGATGTCAAATTCCTGGAAATTATCCAACTGCAGCAATTGCGCTAAACTTAGTTTTGATATGAGCAATGCGTTTTCAGCCACCACCACTTTTTGCTTGTCTGCAGCTACCGTTGCTTTACTATCCAAGACATCTCCACGTGGCAAAACACCTGCGTCTACAAACTCTTGAGTGCGTTGCATTTGCTTTTCGCTAATGGACAACTGGTCTTTTTGCACTTTTAGGCTCTCTTTGTTGAACAGTATTTGCAAAAATGCATTGGCTACATTTAATCCAATGTCGTCTTTCATCTTTGCCAATTGGTATTGTGCGGCGATGATTGCCAATTTGGATTTGCGAAAGCGATGTTGATTTTGCAGTCCTTTGTAGATATCAACGCCCACATTGGCCCCCAATGAGGTAAACTGCGTGGTTTGATTTTCAAGTAAGTTCGTGGTGATGTTTTGATTTAAACCCACGTTCCAGCTGTGCGAGGCATTGGCATTTGCCGAGGGAAGAAAAGCCCCAAAACCCGCCGATTTTTCTATTTGTGCAGACTGTACATCCAACTCAGATTGCTTCACACTGATGTTGTGCGTCCAAGCATAATTGACACAGTCTTCTAAGGTCCATTTTTGCGGTTGTTGCGCATTGCCTGTGGCGGCAAAGCAAATGAGTAAACCAACTACACAAAATTGCTTAACGGTCATAAAATAGGATTCATTTTAATGTGCTGCAAAGGTATCATTGTAAACGCATTTTTTTAAAAATGTTTGTTAATTTTTTTGGCTAAACACAAATGAAACTTTACCAGAATTTTAATAAAATCATGCCAAGTAAATGCTGTACTTTTGTGGGCAAAATAGCTAAAAAATGATACGGATTATTTCAAAATGCCTAATGCTGGGAACAGTTGTCCTGTTTTCTAATTGTGGATCTACGTCAAAAATCGAGGCGTTAAAACCCGTTGCTGATAATGCTGCGCCTTTGCTCTATGACGCAACCCCTTCCTACATCAACATGCCGATAAGCATACAGCTTCAGGATATCGAAAACCAAATCAACAAATCGTTGACGGGCTTAATATATGATGACAACACCATTGAGGACGATAATTTGGAAGTGAAAATTTGGAAACAAGCCGCAATCCAAATTGAAAATGAGGCAGGAAAAATCAAAACAATTTTGCCTTTGAAGGCGCAAATCAAGTACCGGATTGGGACTTCCAAACTGGGAATTGATTTGTATGATACCCGCGAATTTAATTTCAATGGCGTAATCACCTTAGTGAGTGATGTGCACATGGCCAACTGGAAACTAAGTACCAACACCGAATTCCGATCGATAAACTGGAATGAAAGTCCCTCAGTGACGGTATTTGGGAAGTCAGTGCCCCTTACCTATTTAATTAATCCAGCTGTGCGTTTGTTTAAAGCGAAAATCGAAAAAACCATTGACAATGCCATTGCTACTGCAATTGATTTTAAACCCAATGTGTTGGCCTCATTAGAAAAAATTACTACGCCATTTGAAATGAACAAAACCTACCAAACCTGGCTTAGCATTACTCCACAAGAATTATACAGCACCGATGCGCAAGTTCAAAAAGAAGCCATCCATTTTGATTTGGGATTCAAATGCCTAATGGAAACCCGCATTGGACAACAGCCCCCATCTAAATTTGATAAAAACAAAATTTCGCTCAAAACCGCATCAAAAATACCCAATGCTGTTGCGGCCAATGTAGTTGCCGTGTCTACCTATGACAATGCTTCGCGCATCATGACGGCCAATTTCAAAGGCCAAGAATTTGGAAATGGAAAGAAGAAAGTAGCGGTGCAAAATGTATCCCTTTGGCACAAAGAAGGAAAACTCATTATTGCCTTAGATTTATTGGGAAGTGTAAATGGAACGGTCTATTTGTCTGGTCTTCCCGCCTACAATCCCGAGGCCAAAGAAATTTACTTTGAAGATTTAGATTACGTGATCGACACCAAAAGCCGACTCATGAAAACCGCTAGTTGGCTAGCACAAGGATTGATTCTCAAAAAAATGCAAGAAAATTGCCGGTATTCTATCCAAGGAAACCTGGAAGAAGGAAAGCAAAATTTGGTAAAATTCATGAAAAACTACAGCCCCATGCCCGGTGTTTTTGTGAATGGTAACTTGAATAGTCTGGATTTTCAAAAAATACAATTGACCAATCAAGCCTTGTTGGCTTTTGTGAAAATTACTGGAGATGTGAAAGTTACCGTTGACGGCATCAAATAGCTAGACCAGCTTTTTTTTTCGCATGCGGTAGATGATGTAACCCAAAATACCTACCAATACATAGGGCATGGCCATGAGGTACACGATGCCGTCATTTAACGCCTCGGCTTTGGTGGTGTTACCTTCGGTTTCAATAGCAGCTC
>JAGNTC010000039.1 GCA_017987725.1 Flavobacterium sp. | reverse complement strand
CATTGCAGCCTTTATAGATGCCGAGCATGCCTTTGACAGAAACTATGCCGAGAAATTGGGCGTGGATGTCGAGAACCTCATCATTTCACAACCGGACAACGGAGAACAAGCCTTAGAAATTGCCGAAAATTTAATTCGCTCCGGAGCTATCGATATTGTCGTGATTGACTCGGTAGCGGCCTTAACACCAAAAAGTGAAATTGAAGGCGAAATGGGGGACTCCAAAATGGGATTACATGCCCGTTTGATGTCACAAGCTTTGCGAAAATTAACGGGAACCATCAGCAAAACACATTGTACCGTGTTTTTCATCAACCAATTGCGTGAAAAAATTGGCGTGATGTTTGGAAATCCTGAAACCACTACCGGTGGAAATGCCTTGAAATTTTATGCTTCGGTACGTTTAGATATTCGTCGTTCGTCACAAATCAAAGACGGAGAAAATGTAATTGGAAACCGCACCAAAGTAAAAGTGGTGAAAAATAAAGTAGCGCCGCCATTTAAAACGGCTGAGTTTGACATCATGTATGGCGAAGGCGTTTCTAAAACCGGCGAAATTTTGGATTTGGCGGTGGAATTTGAAATCATCAAAAAATCGGGATCTTGGTTTAGTTATGGCGAAACCAAATTGGGACAAGGACGTGATGCAGTAAAAGTACTCATCAAAGACAACCCCGAATTGGCCGACGAACTAGAAGAAAAGATCAAGGCTCGAATCAAAGAGAATGTATAAAACAAATGATCCCGGTTTTTCCGGGATTTTTTTTGGCTAGTACTGAAGTAATTTTTCGAAAATTATAGCCCGCACCTCGTCGTTGAGCGCTTTGATTTCGGCTTTGTTTTCAATGGATTTTCCTGTTGTAGATACAAACTTGTGCACGTGAGCCCTCATGATGCCGGGGCTTCCGCTAAAAAAAGTATACGAAAATCGTTTCTTGTTGTCGGGAAAAGTCATGGGGACAATGGGGATTTGGTGTTCAATGGCCAAGCGAAAAGCACCATCTTTAAATCCATCCAACACAATCGATTCGTCATAGGGCACGCCACCTTCGGGGAAGATGCAAATGCTCAAGCCTTGGTGTAACCGCTTTTGGGCGCGCTCAAATACCGCTTGACGACTTTTGGCATTGCCCCGATCAACTAAAATACAAGTGCGTTTATAGAAAAAACCAAATAGCGGAATTTTGGCCAATTCTTTTTTGCCTACAAACACAAAAGGTTTTGGGGTTATGGCCAACATCAACATAATGTCAGTCATCGAGGTGTGATTGGCCACAAACATATAACTTGATTGCTTGTCTAATTTTTGCTCGCGGGTAACTTGGTAATAAAAACCACTGGTATATAAAATACTTTTGGCCCAAATGCGCGCCATCATAAAATAATACGGATACCATTTTTCTTTCAGGATTGACAATACCAAAAAAGGAAACATGACTAAAATAGGCAGCGCCATCATCAGGTAAAACCAAATGCGCCACAAGAGCCAAAATATCATTTTTATGGGTTTCATCTTGCCAAAAGTAACAATTCAATCCCTATTTTTGCCAAAAGATTTACATTTGCACAAACCCTCTCAGCATGTCAAAAATACTCACCGGAATTCAAAGTACAGGAACTCCCCATTTAGGTAATTTATTGGGCGCTATTATTCCGGCCATTGAATTATCCAATCAACCCCAAAACGAATCTTTTTTGTTTATCGCCGATTTGCATTCGGTGACGCAAATTAAAGATGGCGATGCCTTACGTGCCAACACCTACAGCACGGCAGCAGCTTGGTTGGCCTGTGGATTAAACATTGACAAAGTGATTTTTTACCGCCAATCGGATGTGCCACAAACCGCCGAACTGGCTTGGTACCTGAGTTGTTTTTTTCCGTTTCAGCGCCTTACTTTGGCGCATTCGTTCAAAGACAAATCCGACCGTTTGGACGATGTCAATGCGGGTTTGTTTAGTTACCCTATGCTTATGGCCGCCGATATCTTGCTCTATGATGCCGAGTTTATTCCGGTTGGGAAAGACCAGTTGCAACACATCGAAATTACCCGCGATGTGGCTGCGCGCTTCAACCACCAAATGGGTGACACCTTTGTATTGCCAGAATCCTCTGTGCAAGAAGAAACCAAATATGTCCCGGGCACCAACGGCGGAAAAATGAGTAAATCGGCCAACAATACCATCAATATTTTCCTAGATGACAAGGCCTTGCGCAAGCAAATCATGGGCATCGAAACCGACAGTACGCCACTCGAAGAACCTAAAAATCCGGAAAGCTGTAATGTGTTTGCCTTGTATAAATTACTCGCAACCGAACAACAACTCGACGATTTGCGCAAAAAATACCAAAACGAAAACCGTGATTTTGGTTACGGACATGCCAAACAAGCCTTGTTTGACTTACTGCTGAGTCGTTTTGAAACCGAGCGAACAAAATACCACTACTACATGAACAACTTGGCCGAATTGGATGCGGCCTTGCTTCAAGGGGCAGCCAAAGCGAGTACAATCGCAGACGGGGTTTTAAATCGGGTGCGACAAAAATTGGGTTTCGGAACTAAATAGCCTCAAATAGTTTTCCTGGCAAAGGCCGAATCACGCCTTTTAATTCAAGCGTGAGTAACAAGCCCGAGAGCCTATAAATAGGAAGTTCACAAGCCAAGGCAATAAAGTCCAACTCTTCTTTTCCGTGGGCAACCAAATAATCATATATGCGTTGCTCCTGCTCGTCCAATTGCACAAACAATTGCTTTTGCACCACTTTGGGTGTGGAATGGAGCTCCCAATTGAGGTGATAAACCAAATCGGCAGCACTGCTCAAGAGCATGGCTTTTTGCGACTGAATGAGCTGCAAGCACCCTTGGCTGTAGGTGTCAGTAACACGACCGGGGACAGCAAACACATCGCGGTTGTAGTCAAATGCCCGATTGGCTGTAATCAAAGAGCCTCCTTTCTCGGCTGATTCAATTACAATAGTGGCCTCGGAGATACCCGCTACAATGCGGTTGCGGCGCACAAAATTTTCTTTTTCAGGAGGCGTTCCGCTACAAAACTCAGTAAGCAAACCGCCATTTTCTTGCAGTTGAGGCAGGTATTTTTGATGGGCTTTGGGATAGAGTAAATCCAATCCGTGGGCGACTACTGCAATGGTTTGTAGCCCGTGTTCAAAAGCGGCTTGATGCGCCACAATATCTACACCAAAGGCAAATCCACTTACGATAATCGGATCCAAGGGCGCCAAATCAGCAATGAGTTGTTTGCAAAATGCAGCCCCGTGCGGACTCACTTGTCGGGTACCCACAACACTGATGATTTTTCGGTTGTTAAACTGGATATTGCCTTTTGAAAACAATAGAATTGGAGTGTCAAAACAATGTTTGAGTCGTTCGGGATAATTATCTTCTAGGAAATAAGCCGTTTGAATATCGTTTTTTTGAATAAAATTCAACTCGGCTTCAGCCGCAATTAATAAATGGGGAGATTTAAGTTGGCGTAGGGAATTTTCACCTCCTTTGCTTAAGCCTTTGAGTTGAGTCAAAGGGGTTTTAAAGACCGCTTCGGCTGATCCACAGCGGGCAATGAGTTTTTTGGCAGTGGCATCTCCAATGCCTTCGGCTTTTAGCAGGGCTAATACATAAAGTAATTCTTCGTGGCGCATAATAGAAATTTGAAGAGGAAAAGTAGCGAATATTCCGAAAATGTTGAAAAAAATTGTGGATAAAATTTTGCTACTCTTTCGCATTGGTTAACTTTGCTTTCATGAAGATTGAACACTACATTTCACAACTGCTTTACCGTCACCAATGTGTAACGGTTCCTGGCTTTGGTGCTTTTTTAACTGAAATGCAGTCTGCTTACTTGTATGAAGCAAATCATTCATTTTATCCGCCTAAAAAGGTGATTTCGTTTACTACTCATCTCAAAAATAACGATGGTTTATTAGCCAATCACATCGCAGAAGCAGAAAAAACAACCTTTGAAAATGCGGTTCAATCCATAGAGAGTGAAATTGGAATTTGGAAAAGCATCTTGCAAGTGAATGGGTGTTTTACCCTTAAAAACATTGGCGAAATTGCATTAACTGCCGAAAATAATTTACTGTTTACTCCTGCCGATAACTTGAATTACTTACCGGAAGCATTTGGTTTAACAACCTTTGTTTCTCCTAAAATTCTTCGAGAAGAACTCAAAAAAGAAGTGCTAGAACTGGAAGAAAAAGCGCCAATTCAATTCACTCCTGAACGCAGAAAAACCCCGGCTTATCTCAAATATGCTGCTGTTTTCGTCCTAGCGCTTACTGCAACCGGAAGCATTGGATTAAAGGTATACAACGATCAAATTGAACAAGAAACTTTGCTAGTCGAAACGGCTGTGCAAAAAGAAGTACAACACTCTATTCAAGAAGCAACTTTTGTCATTCAAAATCCAATACGCGCTGTTTCATTACCTGTAACGCCTGAAGAAATGCCCTATCACATTGTAGCAGGCGCTTTTAGAAACGAAGGAAATGCCAACATTGTATTGGCGAATTTAACCAAGCTAGGTTACTCTGCGCGACGCATTGAACCCAACAAACACGGTTTATTTCCCGTCTTGTATGGCAGCTATTTAACTTATGCCGAGGCCAAAGCAGCGCAAGCCGAAATTGTAAAATCAAATCCTGAAGCCTGGATACTCGTAAAAGAATTGTAAACATTTTTCCCGCTAAGGCGGGATTTTTTATACCAAGCCTATGCAACCCAAAACTCCATCAGCATCACTTACCGTACTTACCGATTTAGTATTGCCTAGCGAAACCAATCCGTTAAATAATTTGTTTGGTGGCGAATTATTGGCCCGCATGGACCGAGCGGCAAGCATTGCTGCACGCAGACATTCGCGTCGAGTGGCCGTAACAGCCTCGGTAAATCATGTGGCTTTTAACAGAGCCATCCCTTTGGGAAGTGTGGTTACGGTTGAAGCAAAAATTTCACGCAGTTTTACCAGTTCGATGGAGATCTATATAGATGTATGGGTAGAGGACCGCGAAACGGGCAACCGAAATAAGGCTAATGAAGCCATTTATACCTTTGTGGCGGTTGATGACACGGGTAGACCGGTAGAAGTGCCGCCAGTGGTGCCAGAAACCGAATTAGAACAACAACGATTTGAGGCCGCTTTGCGTCGCAAACAGCTGAGTTTGGTATTGGCTGGAAAAATGAATCCACACGAGGCCACCGAACTCAAGGCTTTGTTTTTGTAATTACATATTAAAGAGCCAGGTAGCGGGATTGTTATACACCGTGTTTTGTGATAGGGTAAATTTCAATACTGTTTTGCCGGTATCACCATTGGTTCGAATGCGCCCAATCGCTTGCTTAATCGACACTTTATCTCCCTTACTTACCGACACACTGCTTAGGTTTTGGTAAACCGTAAAATAATCCCCGTGTTGAATCATCACTGCTTTGTTTACGGGAGACAACACCATTACACTGATAACTTCTCCAGCAAATACAGCGCGGGCATTTGCCCCTTGATCTGTGGTGATTTCAACGCCACTGTTGTGCACGATCAACGATTTTACAATGGGATGCGGTTGATCGCCATAGGGCAACGAAACAAAGCCTTTTTCTACTGGCCAAGGCAATTTTCCTTTGTTGGCTTTAAAGTTGTTTGATTCAATTTTGCCTTCAGCAGTCAATACAATTTTGGCAGAGGTTTCGGTAGCTTTGGTTGACTCGGCAGAGGTTTTTGGATTTGATTTTGCCGTAGCAGTCGCTGTTTTTTTGTTGGATGCCGCAATGGCCGCTCGCAATAACTTGGCAATTTGGTTGTCGATATTTTTGGTCTCCTGCTGTTTCTTTTTGATTTCGGCCAAGAGCTGTTTTTTGTCTTTTTTAATGGCCTTGGCTAATTCTTGCTGAATCTGTTTTTCTTTTTCCAATACCAAACGTTCCTTTTCGTTCTCTTCAATTAATTTTTGTTTGGCTGTTTTTTGGACTTCCAAGGTTTCGTTGTGCACTACCAATTCTTCTGATTTACTTTGAATTTCTAATCCTTGGTTTTTGCGGTAGCTCGCATATTGCTTCATGTACTGTGCCCGTTTATAGGCTTGTAAAAAATTCTCTGAGGACAGTAAAAACATAGCGCGACTTTGCTCCGAACGGCTTTTGTATGATTTGACAATCATTTGTGCATAATCGTCTTTGAGCACAACCAATTCTCTTTTTAACCGATTGATGGTCAATTGATTTAAATACATGTCATTGCTAAGCAATTTGGTTTGCTTTTCGGTGGTATTGATGAGTTTTTCCTTGAGTTTTATTTTCTCCAACTGAATCTCTAGCTGTTTTTTAACGGAAACCTCCTTTGACTTTACATGCTGCAATTGGGCTTCTTTTTCGCGGATCTCTCTCAAAATTTCGGCCTTGCGTTGCTCTAATTTTTCTTGTTGATTTTCCTGGCTCCATCCCGTATTTGAGATTAGCAACAATAAAATGGCGGTGATTAATTTACCCATAACACTCGATTTTAGACCCTGCTATTTAATTACTATTCGTTTGTATCCTGTGGGAACCGCATACGGAAATGACAATTCCTCGTTGAGGCTCACATCGGTATATTCTATATTGAGGTTCATTTTGGTTTGTTTTTGTTCGGCATTCAATAAAATGTTGGCCGGAAAAATCACCTCTTGGTGGTTCGAAAATTTGGGGTAACTCACCGTAAGTAAACGCTCTTGCGCCTGTTGTTGAATGATTTGTTTTTGCAACAGCCTATTGGTGGCATCAAAGAAATAGGTAATCAATGCGGAAGCGTTGTCTTTCTGGAGTTTTACCCATTTGTCTTCTTTGGCCAATGTGTATTCGTTTGCCGCAAAGGCCTCGATAGCCTGTCCAAGCAATACGTTTTGCAATTTCTGAAAATTCAAGTCGGTGCCCGCAAATTGGCTAATCGCTTCAAAATTTCCGTCAAAATAATTGCTGTTCAATTTTTCGTAATACTGCACTTGCGTGGGAGTAATCAAGGCTTTAGCCATGGTGATGCCCAAAAAACGCACACTAATGATGATCTTTTCGTCTTTTTTAATTTTTATCTCGGCCGTTACGTGTTGCGATTGCTTGTCGGTTTCGTAGTGGGCATTGCATTTGATATAAGCGGTGGTAAAATTCAATTTGTTTGCAAAATAATCCTCTGGGCTGCGGGAAGAGTCAACAACAGTAACTGGAATTTCTATTGTCACCTTTCTTTCCGTTTGAGGAAATTTGGATTTGCAAGAAAACGTCAGGAGGATGAAAACGAATAGAAGGTATCTCATTTCTTTTGGGCTTGTTGCACAAGCGCTTCGGCTTTGTTAAAATAAAATTCTTTTTGGGCTTCATTGCCAAGGGCATGGTGGGCTTCTCCCAATTGAATGTAATAGTTTATCTCTAGTGCTTTATCGTCTAGTACATATTCCAATCCCGATTCCAGTTGTTTGATAGCCGCAGCTGCGTCTTTCAATTGATTATTGGCTAAGCCTGCATAATAATACCACTGTGGCTGCAACGGAAACCGTTCAACTGCTTCGGCCGCCATTGACGCTAAAACGTCAAATTGGGCTGTTTCGGTATACAACTCACACAATAACTGTAAACATTCGGTATCGTCGGGTGTCAGCATCCGTTGTTTGGCGTAAAAATAAATGGCTTTTCCCGCATTTTTTTTGCGTTGGTAAAATTTGCCCACCTCTTTGTTTACAGCCACTTTTGGGTCTTGAACCAACAGGCCCACCGCTTTGTCAAAATCGGCGTCAAATTGGGGTTTATCCTGAACAAACAATAAAAACTCGTTCAGCATACGGTGTTTTATTTTAGACTCCACTTTGGGACTGCCCAACACAAACAACAACGACTTGGCCGCTTGAATTCCTTCGTTGGCTTGTAAATGGTATTTAAACAAACTCACTTGTGCCCAATCAGAAGTGGGAATGTTTTTTTCTAATTTTTTGGCCACTTCTAGTGCTTTATCGTCTTGATTTTGATCTGAATACAAAAAAATCAAGCTAAGGTAATTGGCTTCTTCTTGCGGATTATTCTTGATTTCGGCCCACAGTCGATCGATTTCAGAGGCTTGGTATTTGCCTTGTCCTAAAATTTGAGTAGTATACTTGTCCCGTAATTCCGATTTGCCTTTGGATTCGTTAAGTTCGTTGATCAAAACCAAGGCCTTGTCAAACTGTTGTGTGTTCATGTACAGCGAAACCAGGTCTTCTTGGTAATCCAAATTAAATTCGATCAGCTGTTTTACAACGGGAATGGCTTCCTCATAGGCTTTGGTTTCGTAGTATACGTCATACAATCCAACCCAAAACCATCGATTCATTGGATCGAGCTGAGTCGCTTTTTCAAATGCAGCATGCGCACTGTTGTATTCTTTTTGAGCCAAATAATTTTTTCCTAACTCAAAATAAACTACGGCATTGTTGGGGTCAAGTAATTGACATTTTTCAAGTGATCGGATGGCCTTATCGTAGTTCTCGATTCCTTTTTGGGTAAGCGATTCGTAAAACGCATCTTGAAATTGATCGGCGGCCGAAGCAACATCAGCAGGTTCAGTTTGGGCACAGAGTGACTGGACTATCCCCAGCCCAATGCAACCCAAAATTAGAATCCGTTTTCCTGTCATCATATGCCTAATAGCCAACTGGCTGTTTTATTTATTCCAATACCGAATAATCTCCAATGCTAATGCTGGTAAACTCTCCATTAAAGGTAGCATGACTGCCAATCATGGCGTTGTCTAATTTGGCGTTTTTAATGTGGCTGTGGTTTTGTACCAAACTGTTTGACATGGTACTATTACTTACGTGACATCCTTTGCCCAAAGATACATTAGGTCCTACAGTACTGTTGATTAACACCACGTCATCGCCAATAAAACAAGGCGCAATGATGGTAGAATTTTGTACCAATGCCTTGTCTGAAACCAAATGCTCTCCATCTTCGTGCAAAAACTGCAACATGCGGGAGTTGGTTTCAACGGTCACCGGTTTGTTGCCGCAATCCATCCATTCGTCTACTTTTCCAGGCACAAATTTGAGGCCTTTTACTTTCATGTTTTCCAAGCCATCGGTGAGCTGGTATTCGCCGCCTTTTACCACATTATTGTCGAGCAAATACTGCAATTCAGTACGCAAGGTTTCCCCTGATTTGAAGTAATAAATGCCAATAATAGCTAGATCTGATACAAAGGTGGATGGTTTTTCTACAAAATCTATAATTTGGTTTTGCTCGTTCAATTGAACCACACCAAAAGCGCTCGGGTCTTCTACTTGTTTCACCCAAATGACGCTGTCAGCCGAGGTGTCTAAAGTAAAATCAGCGCGGAATAAGGTATCTGCATAAGCCACAACAATTGGGCCGCTCATAGATTCTTTGGCGCACAAAATGGCGTGTGCGGTTCCCAAGGCTTCGTTTTGGTAATAGATGGTTCCTTTTGAACCTAATTTCTCGGCAATGGCAACCAAATCTTTTTCTACTTGTGTGCCAAAATCGGGGTGTATGATAAACGCAATTTCTTCGATTTCTTGGTTGATTACACCGGCGATATCTTCGACCAAGCGGTGTACAATGGGTTTTCCGGCAATCGGAATTAACGGCTTAGGAACGGTGAGTGTGTGGGGACGCAATCTGGATCCGCGTCCAGCCATTGGGACAATGATTTTCATTCAATTAGATTTTAGGGCGCAAAGTTCGCAAACTTTGCCTGATTTGACTAGTTATTTGCTTTTAATTGTGAGACTATTTTACGCCTGTGCTACCAAATCCGCCGGCTCCTCTTTCGGTTTCAGAAAGTGCGTCAACTTGATTCCATTCGGCGCGTTCGTGTTTTGCAATCACCATCTGCGCGATGCGTTCTCCATTTTCGATGACAAATGGTTCTGACGATAAATTGACCAAAATCACGCCTATTTCTCCGCGGTAATCAGCGTCAACTGTGCCAGGACTGTTCAACACGGTAATGCCTTTTTTGAGTGCCAAGCCGCTACGTGGTCGAACTTGTGCTTCATATCCAATGGGAAGTTCAATAAACAATCCTGTTTTAACCAAGGCGCGCGACAAAGGTTGTAAACAGATGGGTTCTTGAATGGCCGCACGCAAATCCATGCCCGCAGAAGCTAGTGTTTCATAGCTGGGTAATGGATGAGATGACGTATTGATGATGTTAATTTGCATAATAAAGAAGTGTGTTAATTTTTAGGCGAGCGCAGCAGACGCAGCAAGCTGTCCTTTTCGAAATAATAGATGATCGCCAAAAAGGCTACGATTAATCCTATTCCAACCACGTAATTTTCTCTGAAAAAATAAAAAGATAGCGTCGAAAAAACAATGGAACTGCCCAGGTAACTGCCTATTCTGAGGCCGTCATACGGAATCGGATAATAGCGTTTGCCCAGTACATACGAAATAAGCATCATGCTGCCATAAGCTGCAATAGTAGCAATCGCTGAGCCATAATAGCCATAGGTTGGAATCAACAAGAAATTGAGCGCCAAGGTTACTGCCGCACCTACCAACGAAATATAAGCGCCAATATGCGTTTTGTCGATCAATTTATACCAAACCGACAGATTGGTGTAAATGCCCAAAAAGAAATTGGCTAAAATAATCAGCGGCACCACTTTCATGGCTTCCCAGTAGGCCGTATCGCGTATCATGAGTTGCTTGAATACATCGGCAAATACCAACACCACCAATTGGATAAACGAACCAAATATCACAAAGTACTTGGTGACCGTAGCATAGGTTTCGGGGGCCTTGGCATCATTGGCGTGACTAAAGAAAAAAGGTTCGATTCCCAAAGTATAGGCCGTGCGGTACAAGACCATAAATAAACCCAATTTATAGCAGGCGGCATACACCCCAACTTGGGCGTGGGCAATGTTTTCAGGCAACAGTTTTCCCAACAAAATCTTATCAAACTGCTCATTGATAGCAAAGGCAAGACCGGCCACTAAAATGGGCAATCCGTAGCGCAACATGCGTTTCCACAAATCCCAGTCAAATTCCCATTTGAGCTGAAAATAATTGGACGACAAGGCCAAAAAAGTAACCAAAGTCGCTAAGATATTGGAGATGAAAATATACCCAATCTGGAAATTTTCTTGAAAAATACTACCCCAAAAACCAGACGGATGTGCCGAGGCCATTTTGGGTAAATAAAGTAGAAAAAAGAGATTTAAAGACAAATTGACCACTACATTTCCCACTTTGAGCAAGGCATACTGTCCGGGTTTTTGACGTGCGCGCAACTTAGAAAACGGCACAATTACCAGGGCATCCAACACTAAAATCCAAATCGTATAGGTAATGTATTGCACATCTATTCCCGAAGCTGCGGCCAAAGTGTTACGAAATAACAAGGTAATGCATAAAAACAAAAGGGAGGTCGAGAACAACGAAACTGTAGTGGTTTCAATCACTTTGTTTTTGTCGGATTCCTGGTTGTAAAACCGAAAAAAAGACGTTTCCATGCCATAAGCCAAAATCACATTGAAAAAAATGAGCCACGAAAAAATGATGGTCACTTGGCCGTATGCTTCTCTGGGAAGGAGTTGGGTGTAAATGGGTACCAGCAAAAAACTAAACATACGCGGAATCACCGTGGCAAGTCCATATATGGCTGTAGTTTTAAATAGTTTTTTGTATAAACCCAAAGTGTATGGTATTGGTTGAAGTCAAACAAAAATAGGGATTTATGGAAACATATACGGCGCCAAACCAAATAAAAAAAGCCAACTAAATAGCTGGCTTTTTGGGGTGTATGTTGCTTATTTTTATCCGTTTAAGGCTTCGGCTCCTCCAACAATTTCTAAGATTTCGTTGGTAATGGCTGCCTGACGGGCTTTGTTGTACGTTAATTTCAATTGATCTCTCAATTCGGTCGCGTTATCGGTGGCTTTGTGCATGGCTGTCATACGTGCACCGTGCTCAGAAGCAAATGAATCGCGAATGCCTTTGTACAATTGTGTTTTCAATGATTTTGGGATCAACGTCAACACAATGTCCTCTTTTGAAGGCTCAAAAATATAATCTCCAGCTGAAGCAGTAGTGGCTGAAGCCAACGCAGCTAAAGGCAAAAATTGCTCGGTTTGTACAATTTGGGTAGCCGCATTTTTGAACTGATTGTAGATCAACTCTACTTTATCGTAACCTCCTGTTAAGAACAATTCGGTAATGGCATCAGCAATAGTGGCTACATTATCAAAAGTAAGGTTGTCAAAAACAGCACTTTGGTTATCAATTACCGAGTGGGTTTTTTTCAATACGTCGTTTCCTTTTTTACCAATGGCAAAAACATCCACTTGTTTGCCGGCATAAAAATCAGTTCTGTTTTTTACTTCTTTGACCACGTTGGTATTAAAGGCGCCGCATAATCCTCGGTTTGAGGTAACAGCAACCAACAATACTTTTTTCACTTCACGTTGCGTGGTGTATTCCCCTCCGGCATCCCCATCTAAAGTGGCCGACAAGTTTTGCAACAACTCGGTCAATTTTTCGGCATACGGACGCATCGCAGTAATGGCGTCTTGCGCTTTTTTTAACTTCGCGGCAGAAACCATTTTCATCGCCGATGTGATTTGCATCGTCGAGGATACGGAAGTAATTCGGTTACGGATTTCCTTTAAATTTGCCATATTAATTTGAAAATTGTCCAATTTGAAAATTTGAAAATGAAAACGTCATCTTCAAATTTCCAAATCTTCAAATTAGTTAATTAGTTATATTTTGCTGAAATTTCTTTAGCAGCAGCCTCGATTACATCGGTAATGCTGTCGTCTAATTTTCCTGCTTTTAACGCATCTAATGTCGCTCTGTTTTTGCTGTTTAGGTAAGCCAAGAAGTCTTTTTCAAACTCTTTAACTTTGTTTACAGGCACATTACGCAACAAGTTTTTAGAACCTGCATAAATGATCGCTACTTGATCTTCTACGGTATACGGATCGTTTAATCCTTGTTTCAAGATCTCAACGTTTCGTTTTCCTTTTTCGATTACGTTCAAGGTTACGGCATCCAAATCAGATCCAAATTTTGCAAAGGCTTCCAATTCACGGAATTGCGCTTGGTCTAATTTTAAGGTTCCGGCTACTTTTTTCATCGATTTGATTTGTGCATTTCCACCCACACGAGATACCGAAATACCCACGTTAATCGCTGGACGAACACCCGAGTTAAACAAATCTCCATCCAAGAAAATCTGTCCATCGGTAATCGAAATTACGTTGGTTGGGATATAAGCCGAAACGTCACCTGCTTGGGTTTCGATAATTGGTAATGCGGTCAATGAACCTCCTCCTTTTACGATTGGTTTTAACGAATCGGGTAGGTCATTCATGTTATTAGCAATGTCATCGTTGGCAATTACTTTACACGCTCTTTCTAACAAACGAGAGTGCAAGTAAAATACGTCTCCAGGATAGGCCTCACGTCCTGGTGGTCTTCTTAACAAAAGAGACACCTCACGATACGCCACCGCTTGTTTTGACAAATCATCGTATACAATCAAAGCAGGACGACCTGAGTCTCTGAAGTATTCTCCGATAGCTGCTCCAGCAAATGGAGCATATACTTGCATTGGCGCTGGATCAGAAGCATTGGCAGCCACAATAATGGTGTAAGCCATGGCTCCTTTTTCTTCTAAGGTTTTTGCAATTCCCGCTACAGTTGATGCTTTTTGTCCAATCGCAACGTAGATACAAAATACCGGTTGACCCGCGTCATAAAATTCTTTTTGATTCAAAATGGTATCCAAACACACGGTTGATTTACCGGTTTGACGGTCACCAATTACCAGCTCCCGTTGTCCACGTCCAACAGGAATCATGGCGTCAACGGCTTTTACACCGGTTTGCAATGGCTCAGTTACGGGCTGACGGAAAATTACTCCTGGTGCTTTACGCTCCAAAGGCATTTCAAATAGCTCGCCACCAATTGGTCCTTTTCCGTCAATTGGAAAACCAAGGGTGTTCACTACACGACCTACCATTTGCTCGCCTACTTTTAACGACGCAATACGTTGAGTTCTTTTGGCAGTAGATCCTTCTTTGATTCCAGTTGATGGTCCTAAAAGTACCACCCCAACATTGTCTTCTTCCAAGTTCAAAACGATTCCTTCTAAACCGTTTTCAAATTGAACTAATTCTCCATATTGGGCATTCGATAAGCCGTATACACGGGCAATACCATCCCCAACTTGAAGTACTGTTCCTACTTCTTCTAAAGAAGCTCCAGATTCGAAACTCTCTACTTGCTTTTTTAATATTGCTGAAATTTCAGCTGGTTTAATTTCCGCCATAATTATATAAATAACTAGTTACTTAATTCTCTTTTTAATACTTGCAATCTATTGGCAATGGAAGCATTGTATTGCTTGTCGCCTATACGTAAAATAAATCCGCCGATAATGGCTGGATCTACCGTGTTTTCTATCGTAATTTTTTTGTCTGAAAAGGTCGCTATTTTTTGCAACACCTTGGCTTCTAAAGCAGCATCCATTGGGATGGCTGTGGTTACCTGGGCCGTTTCAACACCGTTCAAAATGGCATGCAACTTGGTGTACTCTAACGCAATAGCATGAAGCAATTCAAAACGTTTGTTTTCAAATAACAAATGAAACAAGCTTTTGGTTACGGCATGTGTATTTCCAAACACTTCCAATAAGACACTTTCTTTCACTTCCACTTTGGTGGTTGGGTTTCCGATAAAGGTGCGCAGCTCGGCATTGTTG
>JAGNTC010000038.1 GCA_017987725.1 Flavobacterium sp. | reverse complement strand
CCACCATAACGTAACCTACACGCAAGAAGCAATCGAGGCCTGTGTGAAATTAACCAACCGCTATATGTCGGAGCGATTCTTGCCAGACAAAGCCATTGATGCCCTTGACGAAGCCGGTTCCCGCGTGCATATCACCAATATAGATGTACCCAAACAAATACTCGATTTGGAACGCCAATTGGAAGAAGTGCGCGAACAAAAATCAGCGGTGGTGAAACGCCAGAAATACGAAGAAGCGGCCAAATTGCGCGACGACGAAAAACGCATCGAAAAAGACTTGGCTGTTGCCCAAGAGCAATGGGAAGAAGATGCCAAATCCAATCGCATCATGGTTACCGAAGACAACGTAGCCGATGTGGTATCGATGATGACAGGAATTCCGGTAAATCGCATTGCACAAACCGAAAGCAATAAATTAGCTAACCTACCCGAACTCATTGAAGGGAAAGTAATTGGACAAAAAGACGCGGTAATGAAAATTGCCCGATCCATTCAACGCAACCGCGCCGGACTGAAAGATCCAAACAAACCGATAGGCTCCTTTATTTTCTTGGGACAAACTGGAGTAGGAAAAACGCAGTTGGCCAAAGTACTCGCCAAAGAATTGTTTGATTCTGAAGACGCCTTGGTGCGCATTGACATGAGCGAATACATGGAAAAATTTGCTATCTCGCGATTGGTGGGAGCGCCTCCGGGCTATGTAGGCTATGAAGAAGGCGGTCAGCTCACCGAGAAAGTGCGCAGAAAACCCTATTGTGTGGTTTTGTTAGACGAAATCGAAAAAGCACATCCGGACGTATTTAATATGTTGTTGCAAGTATTGGATGACGGGTATTTGACCGACAGTTTGGGTCGTAAAATCGATTTCAAAAACACCATTATCATCATGACTTCTAATGTGGGTGCCCGTCAATTGAAGGATTTTGGACAAGGTGTTGGATTTGGCACCGCGGCCAAAGTGGCGCAAACCGACGAGAACTCCAAAAGCATCATCGAAAATGCCTTGAAGAAAACTTTTGCACCTGAATTCTTGAACCGAATTGACGATGTAATTGTATTTAATGCACTTGAAAAGCACGACATCGATTTAATCATCGAAATTGAATTGAAAAAATTGATTGCCCGTGTGGCTGATTTGGGTTATCAATTGGCCCTTTCCGCCGAGGCCAAATCCTTCATTGCCGAGAAAGGCTTTGACAAGCAATTTGGCGCTCGACCACTAAAACGTGCAATTCAAAAATATGTTGAAGATGCCTTGGCTGAAGAAATAATCACAGCCAAAATTGGCCAAGGAGACGAGATTTTTATGGATTTAGATGCAGAAAAACAAGAACTTACCGTGGCTATTAAAAAGCTAGAAAACCCAATCAATTAGTTGACTATCTAAACAAGTGCAAATGCCTGCCAATAAAATAATTTTAGGAAGCGAGGAATGGTGTTCCTTCCCCGAATTGGGAATTCCCTTGATCAAAGCCCGCGTTGATTCGGGAGCGAAAACCTCGGCTTTACACGCCATAAACATTGTTCCGTTTACCAAAGAAGGCGAGGCTTGGGTGAAGTTTGACATCAACCCTATCCAGAATAATTTAAAAACAATTTTGCACTGTGAGGCCCGATTGATTGGCAACCGCTTGGTAAAAAGTTCAAGTGGCTACAGTGAAAAACGATATGTGGTACTTTCTGTGATTACAATTGGCCATCAGAGTTGGGAAATCGAATTGACACTTACCAACCGAGATTCCATGGGTTTTCGAATGCTGTTAGGTCGCGAAGCCATGAGCGGCAGAATATTGGTAGATCCAGAGCAGAAATATTTGTTGGGAGACAACAC
Source organism: Flavobacterium sp. (assembly GCA_017987725.1). Taxonomy (GTDB): domain Bacteria; phylum Bacteroidota; class Bacteroidia; order Flavobacteriales; family Flavobacteriaceae; genus Flavobacterium. The sequence continues at coordinate 12,953 of JAGNTC010000038.1, read as the reverse complement.
TGAAGATACAATCCGAGAATTATATGCGGCTTCCACGATACAAAAAAAGGGCTTGCGCATTGGTTTATTGGCTAGTAATCCCGAACTCTTTAGCAACAAACGCATCATGGAAGCGGGAGCATTTCGTGGGCATGAAATGCATTTTTTGAACATCAAAGAATGCTATATGAAACTCGATGCCACCAAACCTGAAATCCACTACCGTGGCGGACGTGTCTTGGATAATTTTGATGCCGTAATTCCTAGAATTCGTCCGAGTATTACCTTTTATGGCTGTGCCTTGACCCGCCAATTTGAGTCTTTGAAAGTGTTTTGTTTGAACTCAGCAGCGGCGATTACCCAATCACGTGACAAATTATTTTCCTTGCAATTACTCCTCAATCACGGTGTAGATATTCCCACTACAGGCTTTGCCAACTCACCCTTGGATACCGATGATTTGATTAAAATGGTAGGCGGACCACCGCTTATTGTTAAACTTTTGGAAGGCACACAAGGTAAAGGGGTGGTTTTGGCCGAGACCAAAAAAGCCGCCGAATCGGTAATTAACGCGTTCAAGAGTTTGAATGCCAATATCTTGGTGCAAGAATTCATCAAAGAAGCCAACGGAAAAGACTTGCGTTTATTTGTGGTGGACAATAAAGTTGTGGCAGCCATTCAGCGCGAAGCCTTACCGGGCGAATTTCGTGCCAACATTCACTTGGGTGGCACAGCTTCAGTCATAAAACCCACGGCCGAAGAAAAACGGATCGCCATCAAGGCTGCCAAAGCGATGGATTTAAGAGTGGCCGGTGTGGATATTATTCGTTCGTCCAAAGGACCTCTTTTATTAGAAGTAAATTCATCCCCAGGATTAGAAGGCATCGAAAATGCCACCAACAAAGATATCGCTGGCGAGATGATCAAAGCCATTGAGCGCTATTGCAAATGGCTGTAATCATGAATGAATACCTAGATGTAGTTGTACGAAGTTTAGGCGTCTATTTTTTTATGCTGTTGGCCTTGCGGGTCTTCGGAAAAAAAGAATTGTCTCAGCTCAATACCGCCGACATCATCTTATTTTTACTCATTAGCAATGCCGTGCAAAATGCAATGGTAGGTAGCAATACCTCGTTATCGGGTGGGATTACCGCAGCTTTGGTGTTGTTTATGGTTAATTTTCTCATTAAAAAATTAATGTTCCGTTTTCCCAAACTCAATGGTATCATTCAAGAAAAACCAATCGTCTTAATTCATGATGGCAAAGCCGATTACAAAGCCTTGTCTGACTTGAGTATTTCGAGCGACGAATTGCATCAAGCGCTTCGGGAACATGGATTAGAACATTATACCGAAGTGAAATTGGCTTTACTCGAAATAGATGGCAACATCAGCATCATTAGCGGAGAACAACATTTGAAACAAACCCACTACAAGCGCCGTCACAACCGAAAAAATTTGGCTTCTAAAAGCTAATTTAGTTTTCCAATAAGTCAAAATCTATTTGAAAACTTCCCAAAAATTCAACTGAATTCACCATATCGGTGTGTAAGATACGATCTTCAGTAACCAATGGACAAATGGCTCGATACGACTGCAAAAATTGCTCTATCAATGGGCTTGATTTGAGTGGTGCACGATACGAAATCGCCTGAGATGCATTCATCAATTCAATGGCTAAGATGCGCTCTAGATTGTCTACAATACGCAAACATTTGGTAGCGGCATTCGCCCCCATACTCACGTGATCTTCTTGTCCGTTTGAGGATACGATACTGTCAATACTGGCTGGAGTAGCCAATTGTTTATTCTGACTGGCAATGCTGGCTGCGGTATATTGTGGAATCATAAAGCCCGAATTGAGTCCCGGATTATTCACTAAGAATGCGGGTAAATTTCGCGTTCCAGAAATGAGTTGGTAGGTTCTGCGTTCGGAAATACTGCCTAACTCTGACAAGGCAATCCCCATAAAATCAAGCGCCAAAGCCAAGGGTTGACCGTGAAAATTTCCACCCGAAATTATTTGATCGCTTTCGATAAACACATTGGGGTTGTCGGTAACCGAATTGATTTCGGTTTTCATTACTTTTTTGACGTAATCAATCGCGTCTTTGGAAGCCCCATGTACTTGCGGTATACAGCGAAACGAATACGGATCTTGCACCTGCGTTTTGTGTTGAGCAATGATTTCACTGCCTTCCAAAAATTCGTTGATGCGGGTGGCGGTATTGATTTGACCTTTGTGCGGACGAATAAAATGGATTAATTCTGAAAAAGGTTCTTTTCGACCATCAAAACCTTCTAAAGAAATGGTGGCAATCAAATCGGCCAACCAGCTTAATTTCATTGCTTTTAACGTCACAAAAGTACCGTATGCACTCATGAATTGTGTACCATTCAACAAGGCCAATCCCTCTTTGGATTGTAAGGCAATAGGCGCCCAATTGAATTTGGCTAACACTTGCGCACTAGATTTTTTGTTTCCTTCAAAATACACTTCACCTTCGCCCAACAACGGCAAAGACAAATGCGCCAAGGGAGCCAAATCGCCACTGGCACCCAAGGAACCTTGTGTATAGATTACCGGTAAAATATCGTGGTTGTAAAAATCAATCAATCGTTGAACCGTTTGCAATTGTACTCCCGAATAGCCATAGCTCAAGGATTGGATTTTGAGCAACAACATCAGCTTCACGATTTCGTTGGGCACCTCCTCGCCTATGCCACAGGCGTGAGACTTGACCAAATTTTCTTGGAGCTGCGTTAAATTTTCGGAAGAAATTTTCACATTACACAACGAACCAAAACCCGTGTTGATCCCGTAAATCGGTTCGTCATGGGCCTTCATTTTCTCGTCCAAATAGGTGCGGCACTTTTGAATGTTATTTTTCGCTTCGTCTGATAACGCTAAGGATTTGTGTTGACTTAAAATTTCGTGAAGCAATTCCAAACTCAAGGTTTCGCTGCTGATGTAATGTGTATGATCCATGGTAAATTGTAAAGTGGTTCAAAATTCTACAATCAAAGAGGAATACGCAAGTAAATGATGCATTAATTCATAATGAAAAATGAATAATTATAAATTAACAAAGAACCAAGAACTGATAACAGAAAACTGCCAACCGACCACATTTTTAAGTATTTTTGCCGCACTAAATTAAACCCAGCACACTCATGAAAAATACAGCATTGCATCACATACACGAAAGTTTAGGCGCCAAAATGTTACCCTTTGCGGGCTACAACATGCCCATTACCTATGAAGGCGTGAACGCCGAACACGAATCTGTACGCACTGCGGTAGGTGTTTTTGATGTGTCGCACATGGGCGAATTTTTGTTAACGGGTGAACATGCCTTAGCCTTGATTCAAAAAGTAACTTCAAATGATGCCTCGACACTCACCGTTGGTCGTGCACAATATTCTTGTTTGCCTAATAATGACGGTGGAATTGTAGACGATTTGATCGTATATAAAATGAAAGAAGACCAATATTTGTTGGTGGTGAATGCATCAAATATTGATAAAGATTGGAACTGGATTAGCAGTCACAATGATTTAGGAGTAGATATGCGCAATTTGTCTGACGACTATTCGTTGTTGGCCATTCAAGGACCTAAAGCAGTTGAAGCCATGCAATCCTTGACTTCGGTTGATTTGAGCAGCATTGCCTATTACCACTTTGTGGTGGGTGATTTTGCAGGCTTTGAGCACGTGATCATTTCAGCGACGGGTTATACTGGTTCGGGAGGATTTGAAATTTATTGCAAAAACAACGAAGTCGAAACCATTTGGAATAAGGCGTTTGAAGCCGGAGCAGCCTTTGGTATCAAACCGATTGGCTTGGCCGCTCGCGACACCTTGCGTTTGGAAATGGGCTTTTGCTTGTATGGAAATGACATCAACGACAGTACCTCTCCTATTGAAGCCGGATTGGGATGGATTACTAAATTTTCTAAAACCTTTACCAACGACGAAGCATTGTTGGCTCAAAAAGAAAATGGCGTTTCGCGTAAATTGGTGGGCTTTGAAATGCTAGAACGTGCAGTACCTCGTCACGATTATGAAATTGTGGATGCCGATGGAAATGTAATCGGTATTGTAACCTCAGGAACCATGGCGCCAAGCTTAGGAAAAGGAATTGGTATGGGGTATGTGCACATCGCGCATGCGGCAGTTGACAGTACCATTTATATTCGCATTCGTAAAAATGACGTGCCTGCCAAAGTGGTGAAAATGCCGTTTTATAAGAAGTAAGTGGGGAGTGGGGAGTTGGGAGTTGGAAGCTGGACGTGGGAAGTGGGAAGTTAAAAATTGTATAAATAAAGATAAGTTCTATTTTTGCCAAAAATTAGTACTAAATAATCATTAGAAATGGGAAGAGCGTTTGAATTCCGAAAAGGCAGAAAAATGAAACGTTGGTCGGCAATGGCCAAAGCGTTTACACGTATTGGAAAAGACATAGTAATGGCCGTAAAAGAAGGCGGTCCAAATCCGGAAGCCAATTCGCGTTTGCGTGCCGTGATGCAAAATGCCAAAGCGGCGAATATGCCGAAGGAAAATGTGGAACGGGCCATCAAGAAAGCTACTGACAAAGATACCGCCAACTATAAGGAAGTCTTGTTTGAAGGCTATGCGCCACATGGAATTGCGATATTAATTGAAACCGCTACGGACAACAACAATAGAACGGTTGCCAACATTCGCAGCTATTTTAACAAATGCAACGGCACCATGGGGACCCAAGGTTCTGTAGAATTTATGTTTGACCATACCTGTAATTTTAGAATTCCCAAAGGCAATTTAGATCCCGAAGAATTGGAATTGGAATTCATTGATTTTGGTGCCGAAGAAGTATTTGAAGACGAAGACGGCATTTTGATCTATGCCCCATTTGAAAGTTTTGGCGCCATTCAAAAAGAGTTAGAAAACCGTAAAATAGAAATTTTATCTTCTGGTTTTGAGCGCATTCCGCAAGTAACCAAAGCCTTGAGTGCAGATCAAATGGCAGAAGTTGAAAAATTACTCGAAAAAATTGAAGAGGACGATGATGTGCAAAACATCTACCATACCATGGAAGAAAATTAAATTCAATTTCACCCATAAAAAAAGTCCCTTTTTTAAGGGACTTTTTGTTTGATATACGTCTATTAAATGTACTCTATACTTTGATCGGATGGATTGGCGGTAAAACCCTGCTCGATCATCCATTGGTCGCTGAATACTTTACTCATGTAGCGAGAACCGTGATCGGGAAAAATGGCCACCACTCTGCTGTTTTCGTCAAACTCACCAGCCTCAGCCAATTGCTTGATGGCTTGCATGACGGCTCCTGAAGTATAACCCACAAACAATCCTTCTTGCGTGGCAATTTCTCGAGCAGTATAGGCACTTTCTTCATCGGTTACTTTGGTAAAGGAATCGATCACATCAAAATTGGTTGCCGATGGAATCAAGTTTTTGCCCAGGCCTTCAATGAGATACGGATAAATTTCATTGGTGTCAAACTCTTTGGTTTCGTGGTATTTTTTTAATACCGATCCGTAGGCATCTACTCCCAAAATTCTAACCATTGTTCCGCTTTTCACGGCCTGCTCTTTTAGGTATTTGGCCGTACCCGATATGGTTCCACCGGTTCCGCTACAAGCAATTAAATGCGTAATTGTCCCATTTGTCTGTTCCCATATTTCTGGACCTGTTGAATGATAATGCGCCGCACTATTCAATTCATTAAAATACTGATTGATATAGACAGAACCCGGATTTTCTTGGTGCAAACGTTTGGCCACGCTATAATACGATCGTTCATCGTCAGCGGCAACATCGCAGGGACACACATATACTTTGGCTCCCATGCTGCGCAACATGTCAATTTTATCGGGGGATGATTTAGAGGTAACAGCTACGATACATTTATAGCCTTTGATGATGCTCACCATGGCCAAACTAAAACCGGTATTTCCAGAAGTGGTTTCTACAATGGTAGCACCAGGCTGTAAAATTCCTTTGCGTTCGGCTTGTTCAATAATATACAAAGCAATTCGGTCTTTGGCTGAATGGCCGGGATTGAATGCTTCAACTTTAGCATAAAACGCACCAGGTATAGACTTGGTTATGTTTTGTAACTTGATTAAAGGCGTGTTCCCGATTAATTCTAAAACCGATTGGTATGCTTGGATTTCTTTCATTAAACTAAATTTTGTAAAAAGGCAGGTAGAAAATTGAACGGCTCAAAATTAAAACTAATAATCTACTTATTGGGCTATTTTTTCTAAATCTAATAAAAAACTAAACTCTTTTGCCAATTCCCGCAAGGCTTCAAATCTTCCGGATGCACCTCCGTGACCCGCCTCCATATTGGTGTCTAAAAACAATTGCGTATCGTTGGTTTTGAGTTTACGCAAACGCGCTACCCATTTGGCCGGTTCCCAATACTGCACTTGCGAATCGTGCAAGCCTGTGGACACATACAGATGCGGATACGCTTGCGATTGTACATTGTCATAAGGCGAATAGGATTTGATGTAGGTATAGTATTTTTTGACATTTGGATTTCCCCATTCGTCGTATTCGCCAGTGGTAAGTGGAATGCTGTCATCGAGCATGGTGGTCACCACATCCACAAAAGGCACCTGGGCAATCACGCCATGATACAAGTGTGGAGCCATATTGCAAATGGCGCCCATGAGCAATCCTCCGGCTGAGCCACCTTCGGCATACAAATGTTCAGCACTGCTGTATTGTTCCTGAATCAAAAACGCAGAGCAAGCAATAAAATCGGTGAAGGTGTTTTTCTTTTTCAATAATTTTCCGTCTTCATACCAATGGCGACCCAAATCTTCTCCGCCACGAACATGGGCAATAGCGTAAATAAATCCTCGGTCCAATAACGACAAGCGCGTACTCGAAAAATAAGCGTCCATTGACATGCCGTAAGAACCATAGGCATAAAGCAACAAGGGATTCTTTCCGTTTTTAACAAGCTCTTTTCGGTACACCATCGAAATGGGAATCTTCGTTCCATCATTGGCTGTAGCCCAAACGCGTTCTTCGGTATAGTTGGCTTTGTCAAATTTTCCGCCCAAGACCGCTTGTTCTTTGAGTACCACTTTGGTTTTGGTTTTCATGTCAAACTCAATCACCGAAGCGGGTGTATTCATCGATTGGTAACTGTAGCGCAATAGCGTGGTATCAAAATCAACATTGGTGGTCGTATAGGCGGTATAGGTTTCGCTGTCAAAGGGCAAATAATAGGCTTCACTCCCGTCCCAAGGTCGAATCTGAATCGTGTTTAACCCATTTTCCCTTTCGGAGACCACCAAATAATCGCGAAAGATTTCGATATCCTCCAGCAATACCTCTTCTCGGTGCGGAATCAAATCGGTCCAATTTTCTTTTTTGGTAGCCGATTCGGGCGTGACCATGAGTTTGAAATTGGTGGCTTTGTCTTTGTTGGTTAAGATGTAAAACTGGTCGCCATAATGCGAAATGCTGTATTCTAAGCCGCGCGTTCTTTTTTGAAATACCTTAAACTTACCGTTTGGCGTATCGGCATTTAAAATTTGGTATTCAGAAGTGAGTGTACTGCTCGAGGCAATGACCAGGTATTTTTTTGATTTTTCTTTGTAAACCGATACATCAAACGTGTCGTCCTTTTCAAAATAAACCAAGGAATCAGCGTTGGCATCAGTGCCCAATTGGTGCTTGTACACGCTATCGGCGCGCAAGGTCACGGGGTCTTTTCGGGTGTAAAATAACGTTTGATTGTCGTTGGCCCAGGTAGCTGTTCCAGTAACATTTTCTATTTTTTCGGGTGCTAATTCCCCCGTTACTAAATTCTTAATTTGCAAAGTATATATGCGTCTTCCAATTGTATCCACCGAAAAAGCCACCCATTGATTGTCTGGAGAAATCGTTAATCCTTTGAGATTAAAATAGGTAAAACCTTTGGCGAGTTGGTTGCAATCAAAAAGGATTTCTTCGGGCGCATCCATGCTGCCTTTTTTTCTGGCGTAAATCGGATAATCACCCCCCAGTTCAAAACGCGTGAGGTAGAAATAGCCATTATAAAAATAAGGAACCGAAGCATCGTCTTCTTTGATGCGGGACTTCATTTCCAAAAACAAGGCTTCTTGCAAGGCTTTGGTATGTTGTGTCTGCGCTTGGTAATAGGCGTTTTCTTCATTCAAATAGGCAATTACTTCCGGGTTTTCTCGGTCATTCAACCAAAAATAAGGATCAATGCGGGTATCGCCGTGTTTTTCTAAAGTGACCGGAATTTGAGCTGCGCTGGGTGCTTTCATGTAATGATTTAAAATTAAAAACTAATTTTTGACAAGGTTTCAAGTACATAACTGTGCATCACTTCCTTGTAATCCAAATGGGTAACCAATCGCAGTTTTCCGTGTCCCATGCTGCTTATTGCAATTCCTTTTTGCTTTAAGTAATCTTGCACAAGATTTTCATTTACAGTTTTTTGAACTGAAAATATAACAATATTGGTTTCTACGGGTTCTACAACCGCAACCCAAGACAAAGCAGCCAATTGTTGGCCCAATTCTTTGGCTCTGCGGTGATCCTCGGATAAACGATCAATGTGATGATCCAAGGCATATAAACCCGCTGCGGCCAAATAGCCCACTTGTCTCATACCGCCGCCCAATTGCTTGCGGATACGCAAAGCCCGGTGAATGGTTTTGGTATCGGCAATCAAAACTGATCCGATGGGCGCTCCTAATCCTTTGGACAAACAGACCGATATGGTGTCAAAAATTTCGCCGTATTGTTTGGGGTTTTCTTTTTTGGCTACCAAAGCATTCCAAATGCGGGCGCCGTCCATATGAAATTTAAGTTGGTGGGCGTCACACACGGCTTTGATGTTCCGCAATTCGAGCATATCATAACAAGCACCTCCGCCTTTGTTGGTGGTGTTTTCTACACAAACTAAACTCGTGAGTGGGCTGTGGTAAAATTCAGGATCGGTAATGGCGGCAGCCACTTGCTTGGCAGTAATCATGCCGCGGTGGCCATCGAGTAAACTACAAGAAACGCCACTATTAAATGCTACGCCACCTCCTTCATAATTAAAGACGTGTGCCCATTTGTCGGCAATGAGTTGTTCACCGGGTTGGGTATGCAATTTAATGGCCGTTTGATTGGCCATGGTCCCTGATGGAAAAAACAAGGCGGCTTCTTTTCCAAAGAGCGCAGCAAGCCGTTTTTCTAATTCGATAACGGTGGGATCTTGTTTATATACATCATCACCCACTTGGGCCGAAAACATGTATTGCAACATCTCGGGAGTGGGTTTGGTAACCGTATCACTGACTAAATTAATTTCCATAAGCACTGGGTAAAACCTTTTGAATGAAATGAAATAACTACATAGAAAATTAGTTATTTTTGCCGCACAAACTTAAGTAATTTATGACAAATACCGAACAAATTAAAGGTATTGTGGAGCGCCTTGGTGCGTTGAGGAGGTATCTTTGACATTGATGCCAAACTCATTGAAATCACCAACGAAGAAGAAAAAACTTTTGCTCCTGACTTTTGGAATAATGCCAAAGAAGCCGAACTTATTGTAAAAAACCTACGGTCTAAAAAAAAGTGGGTAGAAGACTATAACCTGGGCATTGCGCACGCTGACGAATTGCAGTTGGCCTACGAATTTTACAAAGAAGGCGAATTGACCGAAGCCGAATTGGATGCGCAATATAGCCTTACCAATTCCCATCTCGAAGATTTAGAATTCAAAAATATGCTCTCAGACGAAGGCGATACCTTGAGTGCCGTATTGCAAATTACGGCTGGTGCCGGCGGTACCGAAAGCTGTGACTGGGCTCAAATGCTCATGCGCATGTACATGATGTGGGCCGAGAGTTACGGATTTAAGATCAAAGAACTCAATTTTCAGGCCGGTGAAGTCGCTGGAATAAAAACCGTAACCCTAGAGATTGAAGGCGATTACTCGTTTGGATATTTAAAAGGGGAAAATGGGGTGCATCGTTTGGTGCGTATTTCTCCCTTTGACAGCAACGGCAAACGACATACTTCCTTTGCGTCGGTGTATGTGTATCCCTTGGCCGATGATACTATTGAAATTGAAATCAATCCGGCCGATATTTCATGGGAAACCATGCGATCCAGTGGTGCCGGTGGACAAAATGTAAACAAGGTAGAAACAGCCGTGCGTTTGCGTCACCACCCTACAGGCATTATCATTGAAAATTCGGAAACCCGTTCGCAATTAGATAACAAAACCAAAGCCATGCAATTGCTTAAATCGCAGTTGTATGAAATTGAATTGAAAAAGAAACAAGCACTGCGTGACGAAATTGAAGCCAAAAAGATGAAAATCGAATGGGGTTCACAAATTCGAAATTACGTGATGCATCCCTACAAATTAGTCAAAGACGTACGCACAGGCCATGAAACCAGTGATGTCGAAGGCGTGATGAACGGTGAAATTGATGCGTTTTTAAAAGCGTTTTTAATGATGATGGGGCAAAAAGAGGAAGAATAAGCTAGGAAAACACCCGAATAAGCGAAGGAGAAATTACTTCTACTTGGTATTGCGTTAGGTTTCGTGTAGCCGGTCCACGGGTGACAACGCCCGTGCTGCTGAATTTAGCATTGTGGTTTGGACAAACAAATTCATTTCCAGGTGCACTAAAATTTACTGTTGTCCCTTCGTGGGTACAAGAGGCAGAAACAGCCAAAAAAGTTCCAGCCAAGGTGCGGGCAACAATAATTCCATTTTGCACCAGATATCCGCCGTTATTCACCAAACTACCCGTTGTGGTATCCACCGTAAAATCTACATTAGACGGTGCGTTTGAAGCATTGTCACTTGAACAACTTGAGGTCAACCCGCCAATGCAAGCAGGAACCAATAAAAGTGCGGCACCAAAACCTACTTTTGAAAAAAATTCTTTACGATCCATGTTCTTGAGTTTTAAGATGAACTCAAATGTAGACAGCATGGTTTGTGAAAAAAAATATCATGTGTTAAATTTAGCACAACAGTTTGAGGCTAAAATTAGTTTCCCATTTATTCTAGTAGTTGAGAAATTTAAAGTAATATTGAAATCACTAAAAAAGTAGACCATGAAAACATACTCTATTCATACCATACATACATTAATTGGTGGCGAACTAATTGGCGAAACAACTACACAGATCACCGCACCCGAGGAACTAGATAAAGCAGCCGAGTCCGAAATTAGCATTATTGGATCCAAGAAATACGAACGCCTTTGGGCCAATTCTAAATCGTGTTGTGCAATTGTAGGCGAAGACATTGGCATTGCGCCAGGCGACAACAAAGCCTTTATCAAAGTAAAAAATCCAGATTTGGCTATGTCAAAAGTTTTGGAACTCTTTGCGCCGGCGCCCCCTGTTTTTCATACAGACATCCACCCTACTGCTACCATTGATCCTTCGGCAATTATAGGTACCGGTGTAAAAATTGGTGCAAACGTATACATTGGACCGCATGTTACGATTGGAGCGGATACCCTAATCTACCCCAATGTAACGGTATTGGATCATTGTACCATTGGTGCACACAGCACACTTTGGCCCGGAGTAATCATGCGCGAACGCTGCCACATCGGAAACCATTGCATCTTGCATGCCAATGCCTCAATTGGAGCGGATGGATTTGGATTTAGACCCTGCCCAGAACGCGGCTTGGCGAAAATTCCACAGATTGGCAACGTAGTGATTGGAAACTACGTAGAAATCGGGGCAAATTCTTGTGTTGATCGGGGCAAATTTAGTTCGACAATACTCGGCGACGGTTGTAAAATAGACAACTTGGTGCAAATTGGTCACAACTGTAATTTAGGCAAATTCTGTATCATGGCGGGAGCCAGTGGTTTGGCTGGTTCGGTTACTTTGGGCGACGGCGTGATAATTGGTGGAAGCGCTTCGATTAAAGACCATACCACCATTGGCGCAGGAGCGGTAATTGGTGCAGGCTCTGGCGTAACCGGTGATGTTGAAGCGGGAAAAACCATGTTGGGTTACCCGGCCGTTGAAGCCAGAGATGCCTTGAAACAATGGGCGATTCTGAAACGAATGGTGAATGAAAAAAGATAATAAAAAAGGCAAACTGTATCTAGTTTGCCTTTTTTTATTAGGAAAAGAGTGCGGAAAACAGATAATAACAAACTGCCGCAATCACTGCAGAAACGGGTATAGTAAGTATCCAAGCCCATAACAGCTTTACGGTTACACCCCAACGTACTGCTGAAACGCGTTTGGTTACACCCACTCCAATGATTGATCCAGTAATGGTGTGTGTCGTGGAAACAGGAATTTTAAAATGTTCGGTCGAAAACAAGGTTAACGCACCGGCAGACTCGGCGACCACTCCCTCAAAAGCATTCACCTTGGTAATTTTAGATCCCATGGTTTTTACAATTTTCCAACCTCCACTCAATGTGCCAAGTGCAATAACGGTATAACAAGTAAGTGGAATCCATCCAGGCATTACGCCATCCATTTTAATTCCATTTTTTTCTGAAGGTAAAACCACATTCAAATCCAGCCAACCTGCTGATAAATCGATGTTTGGATTTGTTTTGATATATACGGCTACAGCCGCCGCAATAATCCCCATAACCTTCTGAGAATCATTTCCTCCGTGACCTAAACTAAAGGCAGCCGAGGAGAGCAACTGCATGCGTTTAAGTACCTTCTCGGCTCTAGCCGTAGAAAGACTACTGAACACGAGGGTAAATAAAGCCAAACTGTAAAAGATAATGGCGACCAAAAACCACTTAATGTTGGCTGGCTCGGTAATGAAGCTTAAAAAATGACTTTCAAATCTTGGCTTTTTAATGTCTTCGTATCGAATCAATACGGTGAATAAAAACCAAAAGACAAAAAGCATCAATACGATCGTCAAAATTTTTGGCCAGATATTTTTCTTTGAAGAATACATCAACCAAAGGGAAATAAAGTAG
>JAGNTC010000161.1 GCA_017987725.1 Flavobacterium sp. | reverse complement strand
GTGTATGTCATTTGGCGAAATATTCATATTTAACAGTACAATATTTGTAGGTACAAATGTACACGTATTACATTCAAGAACACCTTAACAAATGTTAAAGTTTGTTTTATTCGATCAAGAAAATAACAGACATTGAAATTAGCTTACAGGTAGCGGAAAAAATCCATTATTTTTGAAAAAAAATACAACATGAATTTATCTCAAGAAGAGTGGGCGAGTCAGCTTGCTGCCGATGAAAATGCCTTAGTGCTCGATGTACGCACCGACGAAGAATGTGCTGAAGGAATTATTCCCAACGCCCTGATGATTGACATATACAAAGGCCAGGGGTTTATCTACCAGGTTGATGAATTAGACAAATCCAAAAACATCTATGTGTATTGCAAAGCGGGTGGCCGAAGTGCCCAAGCCTGTTCAATTATGAATCAACTCGGATTTGCCAACACCTATAATCTAATGGGCGGATTTATGAACTGGGAAGGCGAAGTAGTTTTACCTTAATTAGTTGTTTTTCTCGTATTTGATTACCTCTTTGAGTCTGTCAAACGAAAGTGGTTTGCCTATATAGCCTTTCAGCAATTGATATTCTTTGGCTTTTTGCACATCTTTTTCGTTGAGTGAGGAAGTGATGATGTATATGGACATTTTTGCCGTGCATTCAGTTGGTAATTCCAACACAGCATCCAATAACTCAAAGCCATTCATTTCGGGCATATTGATGTCTAAAAACACAATGGTTTTTGAAACAGCATCGGAACAAAAATGTTGTTTGATGTAGTTTAGTGCTTCAAGACTGTTTGTAAAATCAACAATTTCAGCTTGCTCATCTACTTGTTTAATCACCTTTGCATGCACAAAGTTGAATATGGCGTCGTCGTCAATTAGTAAGTAAAACATTTGCTTTAATTTAGTTGTAAGGGTACTTTGATGCGCACAGTTGTTCCTTTTCCCAATTCTGATTCCACATCTATTTCACCATGTAATCGGGTCATGATTTCTTTGCAAATATACAAACCTAATCCAGTTCCTACACTGCTACTGGATGCCCTATAAAACATATTGAATATTTTACCAATGTTATTGGCACTGATACCTTCTCCATTATCGGTTATTTCAAATAGAAGAAAGTCCTCGTTTCGGCTCAATTTAAAATCGACATAAGCTAAATTAGAATTGGTTTTTCTGTATTTTACCGCATTGCCAATCACGTTTTTCAGTACCGTATTGATTCGGTATTTATCAGAATGAATGTGCGAATCGCCCTCAAAATTGGAGGTAAATTGCACTTCACTATCAGTTAAAAACTTGATGTCGTTAAAAATGTCTTGTACCATCATAGCCACATCAAATGTTTCCGTTTTGAGCTCCAAACGGGCATTTTTGGAGTATTCTAAAATTTCTTGGATCGTTTCGTCTAATCGAATCACGCTACTTTCTATGAGCTTGATGTACTCCGATAATTCAGCATCGAGCTGCACGTTAGTAAAAATTAAAGCCACTAAGCCTTTAATGGATAACAACGGACCACGCAAATCATGCGATACGCGATAAACAAAATTATCGAGTTCTGTATTTACTTTTTGTAGTTCGCTATTTTTAGCTAAAATATCTTCCTGCGTATTTTTTAATTCACTAATGTCCACACTGCTTCCCACGAGTTTCTGCATATTACCGGCTGCATCTCGTTCAGCAATGGTTAAGTTTTTCATGTAGCGCACAGCGCCATCATTGGTGCGAATGATGCGGTATTCCAATTCAAGACTGTCTAAAGTAGAATGTATCAGGTAATCGGTTTGTTCTATTACACGTTCTCTGTCTTCGGGGTGAATTGCATTTTTCCAAAAAGCATAGTATTCTCCGTTTATTATTTCACGCGTTGTGCCATATTGTGCCAACATGATATCCGTCCAATGATGATGATTACTTAGTTTGTTCCATTCCCAAATGCCAATTTTTGATTTTTCAGTAATGAGGTCGTAACGGGAATTGATTTCCAGTATTTTTTCTTTAGATTCTATTTCACTACTGATGTCTTTTTGCAATGAAATAAAATTGATGTGGTTGCCTTTTTCATCAAAAACAGGAATTATTTCAAGTAAATTGGTGTAGGGATTTCCTTCTTTGGTATAGTTTACAATTTGCACTTCAATAGTTTCTTTGTGTTTAAGCGCATTCGATAATACTTGCTGTGCAGGATCATTCACAGTTGAGCGTTGTAAAAAATCTTTTGGCTTTTTCCCAATTACTTCTTCCAAGGCATAGCCTGTAGTTTTCGTAAACGATTCATTCACCCACTCAATTTCCCCCAATTGATTGGCAATAATTACTCCGTTCTTGGTTTTTGTAGCAATCAGTGATAATTTTTTTAATTCAATTTCAGATTCACTGATTTTTTTACTCTTGATTCGATTACTTACCAGAGATTGAAATTGCTGGGTAAATAAACTAAATATCGTTTCGTGTTTGTTTTGTAATTTTTCATAAAAGGGTGATTTATCAATAGAAATCAAACCCAAAATATATACCCGATACTGAAGTTCTTGGTCTTCGAGGGCATGAAATATTACATCGGTATACCCATCCAAGGAATCAAATTGATCCAGTAACCTTTTATTGAGAATGCAACTTTTTGACAACCCAATTTTAGAGGCCATGCTTTTGCATTCTTGCTTGAGTATACGAATTTCTGCAGGAGAGGCTTTAATGCCTTCGCCGTAAAATTGCTCCTCTTGATCACTTACAATATAAATGGCCGAAGCCTCAATTTCAAGAACATCTACAATAGTTTCAGCAGCCAACTGAATGAACTCTTCATCACTGTGAAATTTTAGTGCTTCGTTGTTAAACTGATTTAATCGTTTATACAAAATGAGCTCATGATCCAATTGGTCTTTGGTGTTGATGAGTTGTTGTTCGATAAACGAAAAACGAGTAACCCGCAATTGTAAATCGCGGTATTCTTTTAGCAAACTATCGTATTTTGATTGTTCTATCATTAACTTGTTGCTGCTATCGGTAAATCACATAAAGAGCAGTTGTATAGTTATGGTAGGTGTTTTTACCTCCCAATCGTGCAAATTCTCCAAATCCATACATACCCAACCAAGGAGGACATTCACCGGCAGTATAGAAAGGCAATTGCATTTTGCTTACTAGTTCTTCTTTTAAAATTCGATCGACCATAAATCGTCCGCGGGCTAAACAATCTGCATGGAAAACGGCAACCGCTTTTTTGTTTGGTTCTCTTTTTTTCATTTCGGCTACCATTCGATCCATTTCAATGAAGATCAATTCTTCGTCTCGAACAGTAAGCCACAGAGATGTGCCTTCTGCACAGGTTGTAGCATAGTAAATGGCGCTGCCTTCGTGTTTGGTAACTACTCTAAGGATGTGTTGGTTACCGTATTCAATGGCCTCTTCAGCTGATAATTTTTCGGCCAAAGCGCCAATCGGAATACTGTCTCCGCAGGTAGATGATTGTGCCAATCCCAAACGATGCAAGTATTCTTCCCAGGCAGGTTTGCCATTCAATTCATAGATAATATGACCGGCTGATTTGGTTACTATCAGCGGCTCACCAATGGCTACAAAACCATGGGTAGCTTGGGTGTCAACTGACAACGTTGGATCACAAAATCCTATGGCGTAGGCACCGTGCTCATACACCTTATCATTTACGGCTTGGTAACTAATAAATCCTTTCATGTTATCGGAAGAAGTTGCTCCAAAAATGGTGACATCGGCACCAAAAACGGTTTCAAATGCACGAATACATTCATCATTAGCTATGTCAATTCCAGATCCTAAAAAGTAAATCATGTTGATGCCTTGCTTTTGTTTTTGCATGGCATGGGCCATTTCCAGACATTTTTCATAGGAATTGTGCCCATAAAAATCATCGGTATGAGCAAGGGCAAATTCATTTCCTTTTACAGCCATTAATGCGATGTCTTTCATGGACTCGCTCACGCCTTCTCGACCCACAACCCCACAACATGAAGCGGCTACAATTTGAGCCTTGGGCGCCAAGGTTTTGGCTTGTGCCAATATATCCGAAAAATCATGGCCAATAGAAGCATGGAAAATTAACAGATCAGCTTCATGGGCATTTTCGCCCAAAGCAATTTCTACACATTCTGAAACACCACGTTTGGTGTTGATAATACGAGCCGAAGCAGAGTGAAAGGATAACATAGGCATCTTTTTTTAGTTTGTATGAATACGAAGTAAATGGGCAAAATTAAGTTGCGCAACTAAAAATAATCAAATCTTCCTATAAACGTTCAATTAATAGCAATTAATCGACAAACTGCACGATAAATTGTGTATTGTTTATCAATACACCTTAGAATTGAATGAGACATTTCTCTTTTGCAC
>JAGNTC010000160.1 GCA_017987725.1 Flavobacterium sp. | reverse complement strand
GATGCCACTTTTGGTTACAATTTTATCGCCTACTTTTAACTCGGCTTCAAATTGTTTTTCTTGTTTTACGCGTTTTTGTTGCGGGCGAATCATAAAGAAATAGATCACCACAAACATTAAAATAAAAGGTAAAAATTGTTGTACTTGTTCCATAATTGTAAAGATTTAGTGCCCTAAAACCCCACTTTGTGGCGTGATAGCAGCTTTTATAGTTAATTGTTCTTTTTGCGCTTTGGTGTTGGTAGTAATCGTAACTGTTTTCTGTTGCATACCCGATTTTCCAGCCGAGTTAAAGGTAACTTTCATTACCCCCGATTTTCCGGGAGCGACAGGCTCTTTGGGGTATTCTGGTACGGTACAACCGCAAGATCCTACGGCATTGGCAATCACTAAATCACCCGAACCAGTGTTGGTGAATTTAAAATCATAGGATACTTTATCGCCTGCATTTATTTTTCCAAAATCATGTGACGAAGATTCAAATTGCATCACCGGATATTGTCCATTGGTAACCGCAGGAGCTTTTACCTCTGGTGAAGGTGCAGGCCCAATATTTGCTTCTGGATTCAATTGATCCTCGGTGACCACGGGAACGTCTTGGGCATTTGGATCGATCTTTGACATCACATTGTCATTTTTACAGGCGGCAGTGCCAAGTAGAAATACTAAAATAAAAAGTGCATTGATTTTCATAGTATGTAGTTTAAATTAATCCTCTTCCTATTTTTTGAAGCCTTCCAGAGGCTTGAAAATCCTTGACCAAATTGTCTAGAATTCCGTTGATAAAAATACTGCTTTTGGGAGTTGAATATTCTTTGGCTATTTCCAAATATTCGTTTAAGGTTACTTTTACGGGTATAGATGAAAAATGAAGCAATTCGCAGATAGCCATTTTTAGAATGATGGTATCCACTTCTGCAATTCGGTCAACATCCCAATTGGGCGTCTTGTCACTAAAACAGGCTGCCAGTTCAACCTCATTCAAAACGGTTTTGATAAACAACTTTTCGGCGTATTCTTGGTCTTCTGGATCGCGGTATTTTTTGGGAAGTTTCAGCTTTTGCTCTGGCGAACTAAGTCCTGTTAACTGCTTCACGATATATGTATTTACCACCGGAATATCATCAATCCAAGTGAGTTTTAGATCCTCAAGGTGGGCATATAATTTTTCATTTGGCGCAATGACCTCAGTAAACAAGGCTACGATAAAATCGCGGTCATCCGCAAAAGAGGATTTTGGATGATCCATATAAGCCTGATACAAAGGAGAAGTCTTTGTGGCTTCCAATAAGACCAAAATATAATCGTCATTTAATTTCCAGTGATTCATTTTACGCTTGTCAACAGCGTCTTGAAGGACTTCACTGTTTGACAACAACTGAATAACTGCATTGTTGACAAATTTACGGTTGGGGTTTCGTTCAGCTGGAGTGGCCAAATGTTTTTGACTTGCCCGTTCCAAGTACTCCGTTTCTTTGTTACCCAACTCGATCAAAATCGAGAGCATCATGAGGTACAAATCTTGAATGATGTCTATGCTATTAATCAAAAACCGTTGCTCCTTCTCTACTTGATCTGAACCGTTTTGATGCATGGCATAAATGGTCTGCATTACTTTTACACGGATATGTCTTCTGTTTAACACGGATAAGAACTTTACTGAATTATACGTTCAACAATTGGAACGCGTGGGCGAAATTAACAATAAAAAAAACAACCAAAAATTATTTGGCTGTTTCTTTTTTCTTTTCAGCAATTCGATTTTCAGCCATCCACAAGGCCGCTTGATAAGTGGTTTTGTGCTGAGTAGCAGTTAAACTAAAAATCTCCAAAGTTGTGTTGTAAATATTCTCGGTGCGACGCAGCGCTTCTTCTTTTCCGTAGCCCGCGATTTCACCATACACGTTGATGATTCCACCGGCATTAATCAAGAAATCGGGCGCATATAAAATGCCGCGTTCTTGCAAAATTTTCCCATGTACTTCCTCGTTGGCTAATTGATTATTGGCTGCACCAGCAATTACTTTGGCTTTCAATTTATAAACCGTATCGTCGTTGATTGTAGCACCCAAAGCACAAGGCGCATATATGTCTACATCGGCGGCATACAAATCATCGCCACGGTAGATCTGCACGCCATATTTTGTTTGCAACTCTTCTAAACGGGCTTCGTTAATGTCGGTAATTTGAACGTTGGCACCCTCTTGAACCAAATGCATCACCAAGGTTTCGCCTACGTGGCCAATGCCTTGAACCATCACTTTTTTACCGGCCAAATTGTCGGAGCCAAATTGTTGTTTAGCTGCCGCTTTCATTCCCATGTACACCCCAAACGCGGTTACTGGTGAAGGATTTCCAGAACCGCCTTTGGCTTCAGAAATTCCAGTTACATAAGGAGTTACCTCACGAATTAAATCCATATCGGGAGTAGTGGTTCCCACGTCCTCTGCAGTAATGTATTTTCCGCTCAACGAATGGATATATTGACCAAATTTGGTAATCAATTCAGGGGTTTTATCTGCTTTGGCATCGCCAATAATTACTGCTTTTCCTCCACCTAAACTCAATCCAGCTATGGCTGATTTGTAGGTCATGCCGCGTGACAAACGCAAAACATCGTTGAGCGCCTCCCATTCGTTGTTGTATTTCCACATGCGGGTTCCGCCCAAGGCAGGTCCTAATACCGTGTTGTGTACACCTATTATTGCTTTTAAACCAGTATCTTTGTCGTGGCAAAACACAATTTGTTCGTGATTATCGAAAGAAAGTTGTCCAAAAACGGGATCCACTTTTATTAATTCAGCTGCTTGTACTAGCGTTGTTGTCATTCGAGTATAAATATTAAATTTGCGACATTATTAAAAAGTCGGTGCAAAAATAGTATTTAAATCAATATTCTTCACGATTCTTCGTTTTATATCAAAGAATATGTAATCATAAGAGGTGTGCGGCTGTAAAACAAAATACAATATTCTTTATATATTAACACTTAGTAGCCTAGTAATACTATTCGAATTCCCCAATTCATGAAAGAACTTTATTATTTAAATAAATATTTTGTAAAATATAAATTCAGCTTTTTGTTGGGAATTGTAATTACCATAGTGGCCCAAATTTTCTCCCTATTTACACCCAAACTCATCAGTAAATCCTTTCAGTCAATTGAGACTTTTGCGCAAAATAATAGCTCATCCGAAGCCATACAAAAAGAGCTGATCGAAAACATATTACTGATCATTGCTACCACAATTATAGCCGGTTTTCTCACCTTCTTAATGCGACAAACCTTGATTGTGATGTCCCGTCATATAGAATTTGATTTGAAAAACGAAGTGTTCAAACAATACGAAAACCTGTCTCAGAATTTCTACAAGCAAAACCGCACCGGCGATTTGATGAACCGCATCAGTGAAGATGTAAGCAAAGTGCGTATGTATGTAGGGCCAGCCGTGATGTACGCCATCAATACCGGTATTCGGTTTACGGTTGTGATTGCCTATATGTATGCCGTTTCGCCAAAACTGACGCTTTACACCTTGTTGCCGCTTCCCTTATTGTCATTTGCCATATTTAAACTGAGTACAGAGATCAACAAACGCAGCACCACCTTTCAGCAATACCTTTCCAAAGTGTCCAGTTTTAGTCAAGAGGTATTTTCTGGTGTGCGTGTAATTAAAGCCTATTCATTGGAAGCGCAACAACAGGCCGAAATGCAGGAATTATCCATAGAAAGCAAAACGAAAAGCTTACAATTGGCAAAAATTCAAGCCATTTTTGGACCGTTGATGCTTGCGCTCATTGGAGTGAGTAACTTGGTGGTAATCTATTTTGGAGGAAAAATGTACATCGAAGGAAGCATCAACAGTATTGGAACAATCGCTGAATTTATTTTGTATGTAAACATGCTTACTTGGCCAGTAGCCTCTTTGGGATGGATTTCGAGTATGGTACAAGAAGCCGAAGCCTCTCAGAAACGAATTAACGAATTTTTAAAAATTGAACCGGACATTCAAAACACCAACCCTAATCGATCGGTTATTGAAGGAAATATTGTGTTCAACAATGTTGATTTTACCTACAACGACACCAACATAACTGCCTTAAAAGGACTGAATTTTACAATCAAAAAAGGGCAGACTTTAGCCATTTTAGGCAAAACAGGCGCTGGAAAATCGAGTATTTTATCGCTCATCAGTAGACTGTATGAACCCACCAATGGGTCAGTTGAAATTGACGGTGTAAACATCCACGATTTAAATCTATTTGATTTCAGAAACAGCATTGCTTGTGTACCCCAAGACGCTTTTTTATTTTCGGATTCCATCAAAAACAACATCAAATTTGGCAACGAAAATGCCTCAGATGAAGAAGTAATTGA